>NZ_JBYTBS010000004.1:0-271602 GCF_058789495.1 Paenibacillus sp. FW126-R14
CTATTGGCGGCATGGCTTTTGCCTTTCCAAGCAGGAGTTCCACCTGCTAAATTACACGACTTTACCATTGGTCGCTCACGCCCTACAGTTCCCGCAACATGGCTTATCACTGGATCTGAAAGAAGCTTTCCCTCAAAATCGCCGGTCAAAGTTTACCGCAATCTAATGAAAAAGACAATCTGCGCCAAAAGCAAAGAAGCTAAGCACATACAAGTGACTTAGCTTCTTTCACATTCGTCGGTTCACCGAACTGCTGCTCGCTTAAGGCGCATATGATTCAGCGCTCTCCAGGACATACGCAATCTCCTCATCCGTTAAATCAGCGAACAGCGGGAGCGTAACGAGTTCACGCCAAAGCGTATCCGCATTCGGTGTTTCTGTTTTATAGGGCACAAAAAGCGGATGCATCGTTAGCGGCATATAATGAACGCCGGTGGCCACGCCTTTTTTCTTCATGTGCAAAATAAATTGCTCTCTCTCCTTCACGCGAACGACAAATGCCCAGTACGAAGAATCGTGCAAGTTGTACGGCAGTGCCGGGCGAACATGGCTGCTGCCGGCAAGACCTGCCACATACTGACCGATAATCGCTTCTCTTCTCCGGTTCATCGCATCCAGCTTCGTTAATTGCACGAGACCGATCGACGCCATGAGATCGTTCATATTGTACTTATAGCCGACATCGGATATTTCGTAGTACCAGCTGTTGGCATCCGCGTGATACGAGGCATTTTCCTCATAACGCTCCCAGGTGTCTTTGTTGATCCCAACCCAGCGGGAATGACGCAGCGGACGCAGCAGCTCCGGATCGTTGGACGAAATCATCCCGCCGTCACCGGTTGTCATACATTTTTTTTCTTCAAAACTAAAGCATCCGATATCGCCCCAAGTGCCAAGCGCTTTGCCTTTATATTTTCCCCCTGCCGAGTGCGCCGTATCCTCAATGACCTTGAGTCCGCGCGCTTGAGCCCACGGCATCAGCTGGTCCATAGGGACGGGATGACCCATGAAGTGAACGGGAATGACGGCGACGCAGTCTTGATCGTATTTCCGCTCCAAATCTTCCATGCTGATGCCAAAAGTCGTCTCATCCGCATCGACAAACACCGGCACTAGCCCGTTATACAGAACCGCCATGGCGGTGGCGGCGAAGGTGACAACGGGGACCAGCACTTTTTTTCCCCGCGGGAATTTAAAAGCGGACAATGCCAGATGAAGCGCAGCCGTGCAGGAATTGACGCCTACCGATTCCGCACAGCCAATATAGTCGCTCCATTTTTTCTCGAACTCGCCTACTCGGGGACCGAGCCCAAGCCAAGCTTTCTCAAATACTTGTCTAATGCTCTCCAGTTCTTCATCGCCAACGGATGGCTTGAACAGCCTTATGTCCACGTTTATCCCTCCCCATTGTCCAAATCGATCATATGCCCGAATCTGCGAATAAAAGCTTCCCGCGTAATCACCATCGTCACCATTTCCCGTTCCGGTTCGCCGTCCGGCTGATCCTGAGCGGGAACCCAGCGGATCACTTCGCCTTCGATTTCCTTGCGCAGCGGTGTCCTCTGAACTTCCACAGCCCCTAAGGTTTCATAAATATGAATCGCGCGGGCATTATCCGATAGCACATTGAGATAGCCTTTCTCTACGCCCAATTCCCGTAAACTCCATCCGCCCAAAGTAAGCAGCGCATGCAGCACAATGTTGCCATACCGGCCTTTACGTCCCCTAAGCAAGTTATCATATTCGCATGTTTTGGCCGTTTCATCATAGTGCATGAGTCCGATTTGCCCGATAGGCGTATGGTCTTCATCTTCAATAATGAATAAAATCCGGTCATCCACATCTATGATTTGATGCTGTGTCCATGCCCGCGTTCCTTCCTCATTCGGAGGAAACTGCGTGGCAAACCACTGGCCGGCGGCAACCCGCCATTCCATCAATGATTGGATAACATCCTCGTGATCAATGGATTCGAGGGTTAGGGGCCTTAGTCGGCCTTGAACTTTGCCATCGACGATGATGGGCAAACAATACGATACAATCTGCTCGCCCCGCGCTTGTTTATAATCCCGAAGAATCGATCTCACAGCGCAATCACCCTTTCTTTTTCTTTGTCGCATTCGTTTGCTGGATCATTTTCTTGATCGTATCTTGAAGAAGGGCAGGATTGAATGGTTGAACGGGCTTTGGACTCGGCTTTTGGTTCGCTTTCTTGACCGAATCTTGCAGCAGTTTCTGGTTGATTTGCTGAAGCGTTTGTTGGTTCGTTTTTGGATTGTATTTCATGCCCCTCTTATCCTGCTGCTTCTCAAAGTCCTTGATCATTTTCTCTGTCGCATAGCCCTGTTGTACGGCAAAATGTTTAAATGTTTCGATGTCCATTTTGGCAACCTCTTTGGCCATCTCATGCTGTGACAACTGCTGCGAGTGATACCGCAAATAGCTGAGCGGCTGGACCATGTAAACGCCTTTTCCTCTGCTTAACAAACTCAGCCAGCTTGCCATGTCAACGGCAAAATAAGCCTGCCTGCCCAGCAGCACGCCAAAGGGCTCCAGTAGATCTTTTCTGCGAAACAGCACCGTCGTCGGCTCTCCTAAATAGTTGATTTTGTCTTCAAGCATTCTCTTTGTCAGCACGCGGCCGTCGACAATCGTATCTCTGGGGTACAATTGTTTGAAAGTTCCAAAAGGCGGAACATAGATTTGACGTCCTGCCGAGTTAATGACCCTTCTTTGCGATGTGACCATCGAGACGCCGGGATACTGGATTAAGTAGGCCATCATTTTTTGTATTTTTTGCGGGTGAAACAAGTCATCGTCCATTAAATAATTAATAAATTCACCCTTCGCCAAATTTAAGCTTTGCTGTTGATTCGCAATTGGGCCCAAGTTTTCAGGATTTCTGACATACCTGATCTTGGAGCCGCCAGGCAAAGCCTGATACTTCCGGACCACAAGCTCCGTAGCGTTGTTGTCGCTGTTATCGCTAACGACAATTTCAATATTGTCATACGTTTGGGCAAGAGCGCTCTTCAGCGCTTGTTCAAAATAATCCGGCCGGTTGTACGTCGGAATAAGAATACTCACGAGTGGATTCATTTCAATCTCTCCTTAGTTAATTTATCAAGCGGGGGCAGCTTTTGATCTTTTGCCGAAATAATCGGTTCTTGCACAGGCCATGGAATGTTAAGTTGAGGGTCGTTCCACAAAATCCCGCCTTCATGATCCGGTGAATATATATGGTCTACCTTGTAGACAACCTCGCAATTGTCCGATAACGTACAGAAACCATGAGCAAAGCCCGGTGAAATGTAAAGCATTGCAAAGTTATCCTCCGTTAACAGTTTGCTGTCGTAGCTTCCGAAGGTGGGGGAATCGGTTCTTACATCGACAAAAACATCCAGGATCGCTCCCTTGCTGACCCAAATCAATTTCGTCTCGGCATGAGGCTTGAATTGGAAATGCAGCCCCCGAATCGTCCCCTTATGCCTTGAGAAGGAGCGGTTTTCTTGCAGCCAATTGCGGTGAAGACCATGCGCCATCATGGTATTTTGATCATACATGCGTGTAAAATAGCCCCGGTGATCGTTGTTGGGAGTTAATGTAATGTCATAAATGCCTTGGAGACGGCCAGGCTTAATGATCATGAAGCTCACTTCCCTCCACAAATTCTTGAATTTGTTTGGCACACAATTCCCGGCAATCTTCCTGGAGCGCGTATCCTTTTACCCATTCAACGGATTTGGAAATCGCCGTATCCAGATTCCAGCGCGGTGACCAGCCCAGGAGATTGCGGGACTTCGTACAGTCCAAGCGCAGAACATGAGCCTCATGAGGATGTTCAGCCTGATCGACCAGATAGGAGGCCTCTTCTCCCCATTTGCTGCACAGATGGCTGACAACCTCTTCCACCGTGACCGTATCGCTGTCTTCAGGGCCGAAATTCCAAGCTTGCGCAAATTGGCGGTCTTCATATAAATGCTGCGCAAGCAGCAAGTAGCCATGAAGCGGTTCAAGCACATGCTGCCAAGGGCGTACGGCCTGCGGATACCGGAGCTTAACGGCGTTCTCTTGAAGAAATGCCCTGAAGCAATCGGGAATAAGCCGGTCCTCTGCCCAATCCCCGCCGCCGATCACATTGCCGGCTCTCACCGATGCGAGCGCGATCTTTGCGTTCGAGTGGCCTGCTTCGTTCTCATAAATTTGGCGGTAACTGGCAACGATCAATTCCGTTAATGCTTTGCTGTTGGAGTAAGGATCGCCGCCGCCTAATCGGTCTGTTTCACGGTACCCTCTTGCCTCATCCATTTGTGAGTAGCATTTATCGGTTGAAACATGGATGACGGCTTTGACCGGTGCCCCGCTTTTCACGGCTTGACGTACGGCCTCCAGCAGATTCACCGTCCCCATCGTGTTGATCTCATAAGTTTCGATGGGATTCATGTAAGAAGCGCGAACTAGCGGTTGAGCCGCCAAGTGAAAGATGATATCCGGAGCCGTTTCTTGAATGGCTGCGGTTAACGCCGGCATATCACGAATATCTGCCGTCCGGGACGACACAATCTCCTCCATCCGGCAAAGTTCAAATAAACTTGGTGTCGTCGGCGGTTCTAAGGAATATCCCGTCACATTGGCCCCCATGCCTTGCAGCCATAAGCTTAACCAAGTTCCTTTAAAGCCCGTATGCCCTGTGACCAATACGTTCTTGCCCTTCCAGAAGTCGGCGTTGATCCGAATCCGGTGTTCTGGCATTGATTGCCCCCCCTTCCATCTCAAATCTGATAGAGAAACAACGTGCTTTGTCATGTTTTTCATATCAAAATATCGTATGTTCGCCAGGGACAACCCGAAAGTGGCAGAAATCTATTCTTTTAAAATAAAAATAATAAGCTATCATCCAATCACATCGGCAACAACTTACATACGATAGTTACTAGAGAGGAGGGATTGCAGATGAGTCAACTTTTAGAAAAACTTGAAGAAATGCTGAAACAAATTCCAGGTGGAGTGACAGAAGGTCCGATTGGCAATGTTTTGCAGAAGCTTGGCGAAATCCAAGGGGCTATGGATGCAAACATGGATGATCCAACAAGCTCCCAGCTGCTCAACAAAATCAATGCCGAAATCAGCAAGTTAAATTTAGACGAACGCACTTGGACAGATCTACAAAACGTTTTTAATCAAGTGAAAAGCTATGCCGGTCCAAACTTTCTTTCTGAAAACGGAGTTTCCGGGCTATTCGATGGATTGCGTCAATTTGCTTCGCAAATTAACGTATCGAATCCAACTCCTGAAAGTCTTGCCGCAAACATGACAGCACTTCGCGGATTAGTCGGTCAAGCCGAATCTTTCGTGCTTGGTCAAATGAAAGCCGTAAACTTCAACCAAGACACACTCGCAAGCGTACTGAAACAATTCAAAGTCATTAAGTAAGCAAAAAAGAAGGTGTCCCCGAAGCCATGAAAATGGCAAGGGGCACCTTCTTTTTGATTAGGCTGAGAATAGGGAAAGATTCCGGGGATCGGAACGGAAAAATCTCGGAACCAGGTCGTTGCGCTAACGTTGAACTTTTGTGGAGAACTACAGGACGCTATTTAAGCCATGTGGACTATTGGAAAGATTCTAGAAGAACTACAGGGTCTTATTTATCCATCCTGTCCCTCACTTCGCTTGAAATTGGGAATATAGCGGATCACTGTTCTCTTTGATGAGCTAAAAGGTTGTTTTATAAGTAAATAGCGGACTATTGTTCCTCTCAATGTACAAAGTTAACTCCTATCGCGACCGCGTGTGCAGCTTCGCATGCTCCGCTAGCTTCCTAGTTCGTTGCTTCGCGCTCGCATGCATGGCACACTACATAAAACTTTTTGTATCCGTCAGTTGGCAGCGATGCAACCACATGATTGCAAGATTTACAAATAATTAGGCCCAGTTCATTCTTCGGAGCAGCTACTCCTGCTTCCAGTGTTACACTGTTAGAGTTAGACATGCCATTCCCTCCATTGTTTACGTGCGTTCCGCACGGGATATATAGGATGCCGCGTTAATGGGTCAACTGATGCAGCCCAGTCATTGTCATCTCCCTTCAGTACCACTCTCTCTTCATTTAGTATGTCATAATATTATCATACATGCATATAATGCACAATATATAAATAATATTCTTTCAATATAGAGGATTATATCCATTATACGGATTACACATAACTATATATGACGTTATATATAACTTAATTTGACCACCTCGGAAACCGCATTTCCCCCTTAGCCGCGCACGGGGTATTACGCTTTAAACAATGAAAAACCGCTAGAACGGCAAGCCGCCCTGGCGGTTTTTAACAATAACATTCGGTTCTTTAGTCTAATATCATTCGGGCAAGAATCGCAAGATCGGCAATATCAATCACGCCATCTCGATTGAGATCTGCAAACTTAATGGAATCCCAATCCGCATCAGCCGAGGATGCTCCGTAGTGCTTCGCAACAATTGCCAAGTCTCCGATACTTACTCTGTTATCATGATTCAGGTCTCCAGGAGTTCCTGTAATCACCAAAGAGCGGAATGTTTGGAGCGCAGCGCTCAATTCAGCCGCAGCTTGCTGGATTTGCTGCTGCGTTGCCGCCACATTGCCTGCTGTTGCATGAGCGTTGTCAATGACTGCGAGCAGCGCTGCTTTAGCTCCTGCCGGATACTGCCCGGCATACGCACCTTCCACTGCTGTTTCATACGCATGTTGTGCTTCTGCAAGGAGAGCGTTCAGCGCCGCTTTGTCTACATATGTGATGGCTATATCATGAGAAGCGGTCTTCACCGATGTCTCTTCTCCCATCGCGTTGGCAATCACCAACTTCGCTATCGTGATAGTAGCCGTAGCTGCTTCGTTAAGCGACTTGGCTTTCCATTTCAGCTTCAACAAATCGCCGTCCGTCGGCGCTGCTTGATCGGCTCCAACACGGGCAGCAATAATGCGCACTTGGCCCTGCGTTTCTTTTTGCTCTAACAGCTTAAACCCGTCCGCTGCGGACTGAGCTCCTACAAATTCAACCTTCGCCGGATCATAGGCGATCGTCAAATCCTGTGCCAAGAAATTATCATGCGCGTTCGCCAAGCTGTAAGTCAGCTCAAACGAACCTCCCGCATTAACGGCAGCCTCTCCGTTTAATAACGCAGATACGGATTGTTCAGCTGCAGATAGATCGTCCACATACAGATCATCTACCACCAAAACGACATCGATGGCCGATAGTTGTGGCTGAGCTGTCTGCTTCACAGATTCGATGGCAATGTAATAGTCGCTGTAGTTTCCTGTGTCAAATTCCAATACGGCATTTGCCGTTCCCTTAGATTTAATAATCGGCAGAGCAAATCCTGGAATGTTGGATTTCCCGGTCCCGGTTGCTTCGGATAAAGATACGTTATAAGCAGGCCCGTTTGATCTCGACTTCGCAGACAATCGGTACAATCCACCTTTATTTGCCTCATATTTAAGGCCGATTTTGTAATGCTTATTCGGCAATAACTTCAGCGTGGACGGTACGGTTGCCAAGATCTCTGAAACAAGAGGCGTCCCTGTGCTATTGATAAAATCTTGTTCGTTAGACTTCAATGAGAAATTCCCATCAATCACGTAATGCATCGGTTGTGAAATGTTCGGATCAGCAGCTTTCAGCGCATCGCTTGCTTTCTCAGCCAAATGCGTTTGACCGCCGCTGGCGGCCGCCTGAAACATAAACGGACCGTAACCTTCGGATACATTTTCAAAGTCCTCATAGAAGTAATGTGTACCAGCCTCAGTTTTGCCTGGGTTCTCCCAAAGCTTCACATCGTCGAACCAAACATTGGAAGGAGCGCTAGCCACTGCGTCAGCTTTCAAGAAAATCGTCGCTTTTCCGGAAGCGTCTGCCGTAAAATCAACTTTCATTCTTTGATAATACGTATTCTTGAATTTGCTAGGCTCTTCTAGATTCTTTATCTTCGAGGAGTTGATATAATTCGTTATTTCCGGGCCGCCATAATCTTTGACGCCAATGGTCACTTTTCTGTCTGAAGTGCTCGGCGATTTATACTCGTTGCCGTTCATGCTTGCAGCATTGTTGATATCTGCCCAAACGGATGCCGTGTACGTTTTACCCGGGTGAAGCCCATATACGGTCTGTGTGATAGTGGCATCATCTTTGCCTGTTACTTTCAGGAAGCTGTTCCTCATAGCATCGTGCTCTAACGTGACGTTAGGGGCTCCAGCGCCGGTTGTGGATGTTTTATGCCAAAAATCGAACGAGCCGCTGTCGAAGCCAGGGTCCTTCAGCGGACCCCCGAAGCCCCAGTTGCTTGCTTTCTGCGTCGACGCATTCTGTTCCTCCGATTTGGTTTTATAAACGATGTAAGGAACACCGATTGTCGTGCCGCTAATCGTAACTGAACCATTCGAAACAGGCAGCGTACGATCCCATACACGACCGGTATCCGTAAGTTTATACATCTCAATTGAAGTTAATCCGCTCCAGCTATTCGGGAGCTCCCAAGTTGTTGAACCGCCTTTCGGATTCCAGTAATAGATTTTCGATTCCGTTTGCGGATCCCATGGCAGGAACAGCTGGCTTTGTTGTTTGCCTACATCCAGCTGTCCAACGCCAGTGTCACCCCAATCTTTATGATTCAGCACATCATATTTGGCAATGATTTTGCCGTCTTTCTTAAGTGAAGCCGTGCCAATCATAAAGTTCGGATCTGCCGGATCGGCATGGTATTCGTCCAAGGAAGCCACTACCCCGCCCGAGAAGACGACCGTTTTATCCATACCTGCATCATCGTGCGTGTAATTGAGTATCGGGAAATGCTGCATATACTTTGTAACAAGGTTGTTATTGTAAAATAAATCGATCCCATTCTGAATGTCCGTTCTTCCCTGCCAAGTTCCCACGCCAGCCTGCAGCATCCCTTTCAAAAGAATGCTCGTATACGGGCTCGGCGCTTGGAAAGTGTCTTGATATTGGTTTTTAATAAACCTAATAATTTGACTGCCCGGCGTTTTGCTCGGATAATACGGATCTGTCCCCCAATGGGTCCAAATGACGTTTTCCTCCAAAGGTCCGGAGAACTCCGTGGCAAACCAAAAACCTAATTTATTTTGTATAATATTGGAGAACTGATTGGCATGCCAGCCTGCGCCGCTGTAAACATCATCGTAGATCATAGCCAAGTTCGGAACTTCTTGTTTCAACTGCGTATACCTTCGTTCTAAGTCTCCCCCAGCCAAATCTTTGGCGTGATCCGTCGGATACGTTGGATCAACCCAGTCATAATTCGAGCTCATGCTCCCCCAATTTTCAGGTTTTGCATAAAAGGCATCCGGGTCCTGACCGTCGATGTTCGTGTGAACGCCAACTTTTACATTGTATTTGAGTCCTTCGTCCACCAGCGTGTTAAAATCTTTCAGGCCGCCTTCTCTAATGCCAAAATGCCCGGCCACATCCGGATGGCTGTCATCATGCCCCTCCGCTTGATACCCTTTTTCCAGAATAAGCTGGCCGAATCCATCGTAAAGATTGTAGAGCTTTTTTGCATTGTCCAAGGTTCGCAAATACGGATTTTGCGCGATACTGTTGAAATTCATTGCGATATAAGAGACATAATTATTGATTTCATTCGCGCCTGGATGAAGATTTTGCGACCAAAGGCTCCTGAAATCGATTGCCGCGTCCTTCCAATCCGCCGTGTGGTCGCCATTTTTATCCGGCGCAATGATAATTTTCGAGGAGAAATCGAATTTCGGCGGGAATTTGCTGTCATCGATGATATCGCCTCTTGACGTCCAAGCCCCGTTCCACATTGACAGCTGTTTGTTCGTACCGCTGCTTTCCGCCTCAATGTTCATCACCACTTTAGATGGCGTCTCAACAACATCATTCATGATTGCCGCCGCTAACCGGCCATCGCTCACAAAGCCATATGTCCTCAGCCTGCTGCCTGCCGCTTGGTCTTTCAGCTTCGCTCCATAAGCGGCATCATTCGTATAAAACTCATCGCTCATTTTGTTCCATTCTCCGGTAACCCATGAGGCAGCCCCTTGTGCATCCGGATTGCTGCTGGATACGGTAACAAGCTTATGGTTTGGAAACTCGACAGTGCGCACTTTGTAACCGGCAGGTTCATCTATGATGTGTGTGTTCATGTTCACAACGCTGCCTGCCACTGTATAGCTTACTGTCATATTCACATTGCCCGCCGGTTCTTCCGTATTGTCGTCAACGACGGGAACATCCAGCTGATAAACGATCGTATCCTCGGCTGTTTTGGTTGTGCTGCGAACGGTTGCAAAACCGTCGTTGCCGTTGATTTTGACGTTGTACAGAAAATCGTTTTGACCTTGGAGCGTTGCGCCTTGAGCTTCATTCCCCAACCAAGTATAGCTGCGTACCGCCGGGAAGCGATTGTCCATGCTCACGCTTAATTTGTCAGAAGAGATCGTTACCGGCTGCAACGGAGTCGGTTGAGGCGGCGCCTGCGGCACATAAGCTTCTTGGGAAATTTGAGAAATGGTGATATTTTTTGAGGTAAACCAGCTTCTCAAGCCTATTTTGCCTTCCGCGACCGGGAAATCCGCACTTCCCGTACAGACCAAAGTATCGTTCAACCAAACTTTAATGTTTTTTCCGATATATTTTATTTTCAATGTATAATCTTTGTTTGCTTCAATATTCGGACCGCTGGTTGTCAGGTCGCCATAGTGTGAGGCGTCCGTCTGCCATCCCCAATTTCCATTCACATTATAATAAATCATGGCGTAGGGCTGGTCCGGTGACAGATATCTGAAAATAAAGCCGATACGTCCTGTATCGATATTTGTTCTAAATTTAACCGTATAGGTACCGTCTTGCATCGGCAGCGAATCGTTATCGTAAATTTCACCAAACAAATTGGTGAAGCTCAGCTTATTATTTGCTATTGCGGGGGCAGGCGAATAAGCCGTACCGTCGATTTTGTTCCATGTTCCGGTCCGGCCATCGCTGTAATCCCGAATGTAAGTGGTTGGTTTCGGAGGAATATATACATCATCTTCGTTATACGTTACCTGAATATCATCCAAATAAGCTGTTAATGTGCCCAAAGAACTTGCTGCATAACCTTCATTGCCATGGGTAACGGACATTCCCACCTGTGTGCCGGAATAAATGGTATTACCGTCTACAGAAAGCGTGTAGAGATCGCCTGTATAAGTTATCGTGACCAGATGAGCTTTCTCTAAACTTAAAGGCTGCGAAGTCGTTATTAAATGAAATGAAACATCGTGTCCGTCTTTTTTCCCGATCAACTTCCAATTGCCGGCCCGGTCCGTCTTAACGGAACTCCAGTTGCTTTCATCCACATAACGGAACAACAAACCTGCTTCTTGGTAATCACCATTCAGCTGGAACTTAGCGCTGTAGGTTCCGTTCAATGCCAAGGGAGATTTACTGTCAACGACTTGACTTGAGCCGTTCGTCGTAATCACTTGTGCAAATTTGCCATCGAAACCGGGAATCGGCGTTTTTAATGTATATTGGGGAAGATTGGCATTTGCCGCACTTACATGCAAACCTGGTTCTGCATCGCCATTGAAATTTCTTGTGTACACAACGGCGTTGTTCTTATCGCTATCCGTCACTTTCACATCGTCAATGTTTAATGTTTTCGTAGAATAATAAGACCGGAAACCGACTTTACCTGCTGCAAGAGGCAGAGCTCCGCCTGACGTTGAGCTGTAAGCTAACGCGTCGTCAAGATACACTTCATACGTATCCCCTTGGAATGTCATTTTCAAAGCATATGTTTTACCGGGATCCAGCTTGATCGATTTGTTCAGGTAGGTGCCCCACTTCTCGCTTCCCCCGTTAAATCCGTCCCATAACCAACCGTTCGGATCGCGTGAAACCATGGCATAATGCATGGGATCTTGATATCTGGCGATAAGGCCGAATTGTTCCGAGATGCCCCCATCTATGTTCAGCTTCGCTTCAAACGTCCCATTAGCGACATTAGGCATATCGTCAAAATAAAAAATCTCGTTTGCCCCGTTCGGATTTTTGGCCGCAAGAAATTGGCCGTTCATATCGGAGTATGCCGTCCTTGCGCTGATCGCAGTGTCAGAGGTAACGAGTCCTCTGTCCGTAAGATTGATTTCGGAACCACTCTCAAAATTATTCGTGTAAACGACATTCGCAGCTGCCGATGCGGGCAGGATTGGAATGAAGCCTGAAACGATAAGTGTACCTGCAAGAAAGGAGCTTATTGCATTTCTGAACTGTTTCACCGCGTAGCCTCCTATTCAAATTAAAAAGACCCGAAAGTGAACGCCTTGTTCAAGCTTCCTTCTCTCGGGTCTTCGCGCAAAATATAATCCTTATTCCTTAAATTATTCGATGATCAGCCTAGCCACTTTCACTAGATCGTCGATATCGATTTTGTTATCGCCGGTAACGTCGGCTTTCTTCACAAGCTCCCAATCCGGGCTGCTGGAATCTTTGCCATAGTTCGCTGCGATCATCGCGAGGTCGCCGATGGACACTCGGTTGTCCCCGTTGACATCGCCCGGCAAACCTGGAGGAGGCGTGACGATGGAGATGCTTCCCGATCCGAGCGTTGCGCTCGTTTCGTGTCCCATCGCATCCCCGAGCAGCGCCTGCGTCACCGCGATGCGGCCTGCCGCCGGCTGCAAGAGGTCTTTCGCTTTAAAGGTCAGCTCAAGCACATCGCCGCTGCCGCTGATCGCATGCCCTGCCCCTTGGCTCGCAACGATGAACCGCACGCTGCCAGGCGTTGCATCCGATTTGGAGACAATGCTGATGCCGGTTTGAGCGGACGCAGCTGAAACATATTCCATCAGCGAAGCATCGTAGGCAATCGTCAGATCCTGTGCATACACAGCTTGTGTGACGTCTGTTAAACCTACCCGAACCTTGAAGGTTTGACCTGTTTGCACGGTAGCCGGCGATACGAGCAGCGTTGTCGCTGGTACGGTTACCACCTTCGTAACCGTAACTTGCGCTGTTGCATGGAAATTGCCGTCTGCAGTCGTCGCCGTAATGGCAGCGGTGCCCGCTTTGAGGCCCGTGACGACGGCTTTCCCGTCAACAACCTCAACCTTGGCAATCGCTGCGTCGCTGCTGGCCCAAGTGACGTTCTTGTTCGTCGCGTTCTCCGGCTGCACCGTAGCCTTCAATTCCACGGTTTGCCCTTCCCCGACGGAAACGGCTGTTTTGTCGAGCACCACGCCGGTCACCGCGCTGACCGTTTCATCCGTCACGCGGATGTTATCGACTACAAGCTGGCCTCCGAGCTCGGCACTGCTGTTGTCCGCGCCTTTCACAATAGCCAGGTAAGCATTCTTGGCATTGTCTGTCGTGAACGTCAAGTCAACGGTGCTTGCTCCCGCCGGCAGCGTTTTGGTCGCAAGATCGCGAATGGTCCCGTTATCGTTCACACGTACGGCAACCGTATACTGATTGGCCACATCGGCTTTGGCCTGCATCGTCAAATGATACGTTTTATTGGTTTCCAAACGCAGCGTTTGCGGCAGTGTGCGCAGCCATTCGCCCGCTCCGCCTTCATTCGTTTTCAGCGAGAAGCGGCCATCCAGCACGTACGATTTCTCTTGTTGGCCGTTCGTTTCTACCATATGCGTCTGCACGCTGCCAGCCTTCGCATAAACGAAAGGCCCCCATGCTTCATCGACATTCTCGAAATCTTCATTGAGAACAGTGCCTGTGGCATCGGTTTTCCCAGGATTTTTCCATATCCGCACATCATCGAACGAAACGGTTGCATCCCCGGGTACAACGTTAAGCGCAAGCGTTGCCGTAGGGCCCACCGCGTCAAAATTGACTTTCACACGCTGGAAGTTCGTATTGTAGTATTTGTGCTGAGGAGCAAAATATTTCAGCTTCGTATCTTCCAAGTAATTGGATACTTCCGTATCGCCCTGCTTCACGCTTATCGAAGATTTGCGGTCCGGTCCGTTTACATTCACCCAGACGGATGCACTGTAAGTTTTGCCTGGCTCAAGTCCCGTGATCACCTGCTCCACCCTTGCGTCTTGCGGTCCTTTCACTTCCAAGTAATCGTCAGCGTTGCTGTTTTTCTTGAAGGAAATATGATCCGTCGTACCGGCGGAAGACGATTTGCTCCAAGTTCCCCACTGATGACTGTCAAAACCCGGATCTTTGACGGGGCTGCCTGCGCCCCATACCGTTTCCGGCTCCTGCGGCGCTGCCGTCTTGTACAGCACATAACCGACATTCGGATCGGCCGTAAGCGTCACTTGTCCGTTAACTGCGTTCACATCGCCAACCAACTCACGGCCGACGTCCGTTAGCTTATACAGCTTCGCTGTTTGCACCTGTCCCCATGAGGCCGGAAGCTTCCATGTCGTACTGCCGCCTGCCGGATTCCAGTGATAAATTTTGTCTTCTTTCACCGGATCCCAAGGGATGAAGACCGTACTGTTCGTAATATTGCTGGAATCTGTCATAATCGCGATATCATTGCCGTCTTTGCTTAGATGAATTTTACCGTCGGCCGCAGAGCGTGCAACTGATACATGGCCTTCAAAATCAACGCGATCGTTCGTCATTTTCGTAATCGGGAAATGCTGCATATATTTCGTCGGCAAGTTCTGGTTAAAGAACGTTTTCGTCACTTCCTGGTAGCTGTAGAACTGCGAGTTCGGCTGCCAGTAACCGACACCGGACTGTTTGTTGCCTTTCAAAAGCGGATCGCTCATAAAGCCGTCGACATTCGTGTTGCGAATAAAACGGACGATTTTGCTGTCATCCCCCTGGTTCGGGTATCCCGGATCTGTTCCCCAGTGAACCCATGACGCCTGCTCCTGCAGCGGACCTGCAAATTCCGTTCCGAGCATCCAGCCATTGCCGTTAATATAATCAGCCAGCTTCTTCGCATTCCAGCCTGCTCCTGTATAGACGTCAACATATACGAAATCCAAATTGTCTCCCGTATCTGCTTTCAGCATATCGAGGCGCCGTTTCAATTCACCGGACTCAATGTCTTTGCGCTGGTCGACATAGTAAGCCTGATCGAGCCAGCCCCACCCTTTGCTGAGCGGTTGGATCAAATTCGCCATCTTCGTTTGGAACGCATCCAAATGGTATTCCGTGGCGTTGATGTGTACGCCGCCCTTAATATTGTACTTCTTGCCTTCGGTCAGGAAGTAGTTGAAGTCCTCTTTCCCGCCCTGGCGAATGCCGATGTGGCCGCCATAGTCAGGATGCGAGTCATCGTGGCCTTCCGCTTGATAGCCTTTCTGCAGAACAATTTGGCCGAAGCCGTCGGTCAAATGGGAAATTTTCTTGCCGTTGTCCAGCGAGCGCAGAAACGGCATCCCGGTCGTTGCGATATTCATGCTGATCCATGAAATGTTGTCTTTAATCATGTCGCTTCCGTATGGCATATCCGAATGGCTGCGGTAGACGATAGCGCCGTCCTGCCAGTCGACAACACCGTCATTGTTGGCATCCGGCGTAATAATGACTTTAGACCAAGGCAGCGCCTCCGGAGCCGGTGCGACCATGCTTTCACGGTATGTCCAAGCGCCGTTCGCAAGCGATGCAATCTTCTCGCCCGGAGCAGCATCCGTAACGCTCGCACGTACTTTGTCATTGCCATTGATGACATTATTGACAATCGTCGCCGCCAGCTTATCGGAATTGACGAACCCGAATGTGCGGCCGCTTGGATTCAAGTTTTGCGCCCCGTTTTTCAAATCGTTGTATTCCTCAAATACTTTATTCCATTCGCCGGTGAACCACGCTGCCGTCTCCTGCGCTTTCGGCTGTGTCGAAGAAACGGAGACCAGACTATGGTTCGGGAATTCAATGGTTTTCACTTTTGTTGTCCCGTTTTCTTGAATCTCGGTGAACTTCATGTCGAGCGTATTGTCCACCACTTCCAATTTCACCTTCATTTGAACCGCGAGCTCTTCCACATTCATCGTGTAGATGACGCTGTTGCCAGCTTTTACCGCCGTCGTTTTCGGCCAATACTCTTCCCCGTTGATTTTCACGGCGTATAAATAATTTTTCTGACCGTTCATGACAGCCCCGGTTGCTTTCCATACGTAGTTGTCTACGCGTGGGAACGTACTGTCCACTTCCGCTTTCAAAGTGCCCGATTCAAGCACATAGTTCACGGCATTCGGGTCGGGCTGAGGAGCCGCCGGCTTCGTGTACGGCGTTAATTTGGTATCGTCGAGGTACAGTGTTTTGCTGTCGTACCACGTTCTCATCCCGATTTTCCCCGGTGCCGATGGCATCCCTCCGACAGTGGCAGCCGCAACCTTCTCCCCGTCGATCCATAAAATAATATCCGAATCGACATACCTGATTTTGATATCATAGGTTTGATTCGTAGACATCGACTTGGAAGCGATCGTGCCGTATGATTCCACACCGTTTTTATAGTAATAATAGAGCCAATTCCCGTTGTCATAGACGACGCCGGCAAAATTATTCACATCGACATACCGGAACAAGAAGCCATAACGGCCTTGTCCGCTCTCGACCCGCAGCTTTGTTTCCAGTTCGGCGTTCTGCAAGGATGGCGAATTGTCGTCAACCATCAAAGTTACCCCGGAAGTCACGACTTTGAGCATGTTGTTCACGACGCTGAAGGTGGCGGTGCCGGACGTTTTCTTCCAACCGCCGATCTGACCGTTGTTATAGTCTTGGAAATAAGCCTCCCCATCGGCAGCTAGCACTGTAGTGCTTGGAACTGCGGCATACATTTGCAGAGCTGTAAGCAATGCTAGAGAAACGGTAACGCCTTTTTTCAACTTACGATTCCTTGATTTCATTCAACCTTTCACCCTCTCTGATAAAGTTCCCCTGTTTCCTGTTCGTGAATCTTCGACATGATACGACATGTATCATTGCAAATGCGATGTATGACTTGATTGTTTTTTGTCTTGCTTTCATCATAACTTTATTGGAAACGCATACAAATGATCTTTTTTGCTTTAGTTTTGATGTTTTTTGCACCGGGCTATCTCCTCATCACGAGGAAATAGCCCAAGCTGTTATTCCAATATTTTAGCTGCTACTGCCGCAAGATCTAGGATGTCTACGATTTGGTCGTTATTGATATCGGCTGCTTTATATTGATCCCAGTCCGGATCGCCGGCTTTTTTTCCATAGGCCGCAGCGACCATAGCAAGATCCCCGATCGTCACTTTTCTATCTCCATTCAGATCTCCGATGATGGAATCAACAGTCACTTGAACACTCATAGAGCCGCTAGGCAAAGAAGTTTCAATACCTGCTCCGTTCGCTACATTCACAGGAGCTAACGTGATTGTTGCGACCTGAGTGTACAGGATCGATTGGGCTTTCCAATGCAGCAGCAGCAAATCGCCGCTGGCATTCGCCGCATTTGCGCTCGTACTTGCCGCGATAAGTCGAACCTGCCCCGGCTTTTCAGCTGTCTGTACAAGAACGAAGCCGGCTTTGAGAGATTCTGCCGAAAGGAATGTCACAAGATCAGGGTTATACGTTATGGTAATATCTTGTGCATACACGCCCTCCACATGATTCAGCCCGTAGGCTGTAGCAAATGGAGCGCCTGCTGCTGTTGAGCCTGGTCCGCTTAATGTTGGTGTCATGGATTGAACCGGATTCGCCGTAAACGTCAGCGTCTTCGTCAATCCCGCTGCATTGGCGGCATTTGCCGCAACGCGCACCAGTACGGTTTGGTCGCCGCTGAAAACAGGGACATGAGCCCCATTATACTTGGTATAACTCACTCCATTGTCTACGGAAAACTCCATCGTTTCATCTGCGCCCTCAATGACATTGTTCGTATCATCGGCCGTTACATTTGGAGCTGGTATGGCTGGCAGGTACTCGAATGCGTCGATCGCGCCGATTTTATCTACGGCTTGCGCATTTTTTGTTCCTTTTACAACGACTTTAATCGTATGCTGTCCGGCCGGCAGTCCTGTCTTGCTAAACAAAACAACCTGTTTAATCGTGCTCGGCGCGTAACAATCAATATCCGCCTGCTCCAGCACGCCGTCCAAATACACATCGATATTGCCCATATTTCTCTGTTTCATGCTGATCAACTGGATGGACGTTCCGGTAAACGTGAATTGCGCCGAATCGCCGGCTGTGCTGCTATATTTCTCCGTACCGTTGTAATCTCCGCCATCGTTGTAATTGCTCCACGAACCCGTATACACAACGGCCGGATCGCGATCGTCGACTTTAATCGGTGTGCCCGGATTCACCGTAGATGGTCTTGTGTTCGTGTACGTGACATCATCGATGAATAGCACCTTGCTGTCGAACCACGTTCTCAGACCTATTTTGCCGGGGATATTGGGCATGTCTGCGACTGTCGCAGAGCCGATCAGCTTGCCATCGATCCATAATTTCATCTCGGTATCAACGAAGCTCACTTTAACGTCATACGTTTGACCGTTCGTAACCGAGAAGGATGCGATATCGCCGTAATGCTCAGTCCCATCCTTCACGTAGTACCACAACCATTTGCCCACGTCATAGATGACACCGGCATAGTTGTTCACGTCGTTGTACCGGAAAAGTATCCCGACTCTACCCGTTCCCGTTTGAATGTTCAGCTTCATGGCTAAATCGGCATCTTTGTACACGGGAGAAAGATCGTCCACCATGATCGCTACCGGTGCGGCCACAACTTTCAAGGCCTTGTTTTCTACACTGAACGAAGCGCTTCCGGTCGTTGACGTCTTTTTCCACCCGCCAACGCTGCCGTCATCAAAATTTTGCAAATAAGCATCTCCTATAAATGTAAAAGCCGTCGTTTCCCCGCTCGTCGATGAGAGCGTTCCGTTGACATCTTTGGACCAAACAACAAAACGATACAGCTGGCTTGCGCTTAATCCGGTTACTTTAAGGCTCGTGCCTCCCCCCGGCACATCGATGCTTTTGATTTTGTTCGCCCCTTGATAAACTTCAACGAAATAACCCGCAACGCTCGCTCCGCTGCCCGGAGCATCCCACTTCAAATCAACGCTCGTATCCGTATGGGCAGGCGATTGCACATTGGACGGAGGCAGTGGCGGAGGTGTAACCGTCGACGTGATCACATACTTTTGCCCCGCTTCTGTATGGAAGGCAATGGAATCTCCACTGGCCGTGTAGCTTACCGGCGTATTGTCCGCCGCCTTCCGCACTTGAAATTGCCCGGCATGCGTGAAGGTTTTATCTTTCACTTTGGCGTCATTTCCTTGCAGGGAAGTGATCGTTGCATCCTTCAATATGGTGCCATCCCAGCTCATGTCCACTTCAAAATTTCCCCTTGCCTTCAGCCCCTTCACATCTCCTTTGGACCAAGCCGAAGGAAGAGCCGGCAGCAAATCTATACTTCCCGTATGACTTTGCAAAAGCATTTCTGCGATCCCTGATGTTCCGCCGAAGTTGCCGTCAATCTGGAAAGGCGGATGCTCGTCAAACAGATTCGCGTTCGTACTGACATCCAGCTGTCCTTCCAAAATTCGTTTGGCATGATCGCCGTCCAGCATCCGCGCCCACAAATTCAGCTTGTTCGCCCGGCTCCACCCCGTCGCCTCATCTCCTCGCTGCGTCAAAGTCACTCTCGCTGCATTGAACAGATCAGGAGTTGTCAATTTATTGATGAGATTGCCGGGATACAAGCCTACAAGATGAGAAATATGACGATGCTGATCGTTGGGATCATCAATATCCTCTTTCCACTCCTGCACTTGGCCGTACTTTCCGATTTTCGGCATAGAGAGCCTGCTTCGTTTGTCCATCAGCTCATTTCTGAAATCCCTATCTATGCCAAGCACGTTGCTCGCTTCGATGCAGTTCGTAAATAACTGCCAAACCAGCTCTTGATCGTAGGAATCTCCAATGCTTAACGAACCATGTTCAGGCGAGACACCCGGCGTTGATACCAATGTGCCGTCCTTATCTGTAACGAGCGTTTTTGTCCAAAATTCAGCCGCTTCTTTCATAATGGGATACAGCTTATTCTGTAAATACGTTTTATCGCCGGTATACAAATATTTCTCCCACAACTGTTGGGAAAGGAACGCCCCTGCCGCCGGCTGCCATCCCCAGTTGCTAATATTCCACCCTGGCGCCGTATAGCCAAAAATGCTTGTAAACGTATGAATGGTCCATCCCGAACCGGTAACGCCATGATGCTTCTGGGCCGTAACCCGGCCTGGTGCGCGCAAGGAATCAATAAAGTCAATATAAGGGATGGCCGTTTCGCTCAAATTGGTAACTTCTGAAGGCCAATAGTTCATTTCAAGATTAATATTGGTGTGATAATCCGCTCCCCAAGGCGGTGTTTTGGAATTGTTCCAAACGCCCTGCAGATTAGCCGGAAGTGATCCCTCTCGTGAGGAAGCGATCAGCAAATACCTGCCGTATTGGAAAAAGAGCGATTCCAGAGCACTGCTGCGCGTGCTTCTGTAGCTGGTCAGCAGCTGGTCCGTCGGTATCGTAGCCGTCTGATCGTTCAGATTCAGGGATACCCGCTTGAACAGCGACTGATAATCTGTCAAATGCCGCGCCCGCAGCGATTCATACGTTTTGGCAGTCGCTGCTGCCAAGGTATTGTTCACGGTTACATGCGGATCCGTACCGACATAATCGGGATAATGATTGGCATAATCCGTCGCTGCCGACATAAGAACGGTCACTGTAGTTGCACCTGCAATGCTTAGCTTGCCGCTGCCTGCTCTAACCGTTCCGTCTTCAGTGCTAACACGGAATTGGGATTCGTACGCCATCCCATTATCCGCCAGCTTTCCGCTTAAGGTTAGCGTCTGGCCGCTAGCCACAATGGAAGGGGTCGACTGCGGACTAGTCACCCTCAAGTCAAAATTCAGCTGGCTTGGCTTAGAGGAGGAGAGCCGCATAACCATCACGTTATCCGGGTAGCTCATGAAATATTCGCGCGTATACGTAATGCCATTTTGCGTGTAGGAGACTCGCGAGATGCCGTCTTCCAAATCAAGCTCACGTCTGTAATCGGACACCGTCACTGAGGCGGGCAGCGCGAAATCCAAATACATATCGCCGAAATTTTGATAATAGCCGAATTGCGGGTAATCATTCAATGTTCCTGTCAAAAATTGCTCGGCAATGGACGAGGCTCCAGCCACATCCCCGGCGGCCAGCTTCTGGCGGACCGTTTCCAGATGATCTGCGGCGCCATCCCGGTTGCCGTCCCTGCCGCCTCCGGCTTTGGAACGCGGGCCCCCGGTCCATAGCGTCTTCTCGTTAAACTGGACATGCTCCTGATCGACACCGCCGAAAACCATGCCGCCCATGTAACCGTTTCCAATTGGAAGCGCTTGTGTTTCCCAATCCGCTGCCGGCTGCCGGTACCATAAAGCCAGATTATGAGCCGGTGCCGGAGCGGAGCCTGTGTAGGTAACCGCAGTCGCTGCATGCGCCGTGCCTAA
Organism: Paenibacillus sp. FW126-R14; assembly: GCF_058789495.1. NCBI lineage: Bacteria > Bacillati > Bacillota > Bacilli > Caryophanales > Paenibacillaceae > Paenibacillus > Paenibacillus sp. FW126-R14. The sequence goes on from NZ_JBYTBS010000004.1 coordinate 21,474, forward strand.
CGGGAGCAAGGTTGAAAAACCCGTGAAACCTGAAGAAATGCAAGCGGCCAGCATGACACTTACGATTGCCTTCCTTTTGAAAGGCGTCTTCAAAAACTTGTGCAACACTATCACCCTTTCGTTTTTTATACGTCCTTACTGCTGACACTACAAACTGCTGACACTACAAATCGTAACAGCTATTTTCCCTTCCAGATATTGAAAATTGTACTCAAATAGTTGATTTATTTACTATTTTTCTGTTTCGATGGGTGTGGGGCGCTTTTGCTCGATACTTTTTGTATCATCCTCGGCGTGGTTGAATAAACGACTTCATCTTCTTTATAGGAGGAACTGATTTCCAGCGCTTCTCCTTTCGCCCCCGCCATCTAAGGGGAACTACAAGCCGCTATTTCAGCGAAAAGCGAAAATTCGGTCACTTATGAGGAACTACAGGGTCTTATCCCCTCGTAATGGGGCCCCTTTCCAACAGAAATGGCGAAATAGCGGACCTCTGTTCCCACTCAAACGCACAATCGGCTGATGGCGCCGAAATAGTGCCCTGGTGCTCCCAGATTTGCTCAAATAGGACCGTTTCCTTCCACACACACAACGGGCCCCGACTCCCTCATCACGCAAGAAAAAAAGTGTATCTTCAACGAAAATACACTTGCCTCCTCACTTCAGCAGATTTTCCCTATACAGCTTGGGGCTGCATCCGGTCGTCTTTTTGAACATCCGGCTGAAGTGCTCGACATTCAAATAGCCTACGGTCTCCGCGATGTCGGTGATTTTAAAGCCTTTCTTTTTCATTAAACGTTTGGACTCTTCAATGCGCAAATTCGTCAAGTACTGAATGAAATTACTTCCAACTTCCTTCGTAAACTGCTTGCTTAAATAGCTCTCGCTGACGCCAACCATCTCGCTGATTAGCGCTAAATTCACGTCCTCCATGTAATGAAGGTCAAGGAATTGTTTGGCCGTCGCCACAACGCTGCTGTAGCTGGTATCGGCTTTGGCCATTCCGTGAAGCTGCCCATGCAATTGGCTGCAGATGCGATTCAGCCAGTCCTTCGTTTCATCCAGCGTTTCCAGGCTTTTCAGGTATTCAAAAGGATGCTGCAGCTCCGGCTCCAAATCGTCCCACCGGATGCCTTTGCGATACAGCAAGCCTCCCAGCTCCCAGAGCAAATCTTCCAAAGCCGCTTGGACATCCTGAGGTCTCCATCCCCAGGTTTGCCCGAGCAGCAGCTGCATTTGCTCAAACTCCCGGTTCCACAGCTCGGCGTTATCTTGTTCCAGCAGTTGGGCGATGCCGGCGCCGGTTGCTTTCAGTGTCATCTGCAGTTTGCGGACAGGGTCCTGCCCGGCATTTCCCCGGCCTTGATCCATGCAGCTTTCGGGATAAAACACTTTATTCCATCCGGCATAAAAACTCATCGCCGCCAAATGCGCAGCCTGCTGGTGCAGACGGTACCAATGTTTCGTTCCGCTGGCCAGCTCGCTGACGCCGATGGCGATCGACACGTTCACGTACTGGATGAGCCGGGTTTGCATCATGGCAAATGCGGATTGCACCTTTTCACGTATCACACTTTCGCTGCGATATTGGGCCAGCGTGCAAAACAGCACATATTCGCTTTGACTTTTGCGATAAATAAAGTGCCGGATCGACATGGCGTCCAAGACGGTTTGCACCGATTGACTGATAAACCGATGTGTTTTGGAATCGTTCAAGGTGCGTCCCGGCCTGCTGCCCGGCGCCCCTTTGGAAATCGTCATCACGGCAACCAGCTGATTCGAGTCGCCAAGCCATTCGTGGATACCTGTCGCTTGAACGGCAGCAGCATCCTCCTGCCGGCTCGGATCCAGCAGGATGAGCTGACGGAGGATTTCGCTCTTCGCGTCGATATCGTCCTCCACTTCGCTGGATGGAAGAGGATTGGAAGGAGCATCTTGCTTATGCAGCTCGCCGATCGCTTTCAGAATGACTGGTACTAGATGCTCCTCATCCATATCGGCCTTCACGATGAAATCGATAGCGCCGAGCAAAAAAGCTTCTCGAACATAGCTGTAATCGCTATAGGCGCTTAGCATGATCGTGACGGGTCGCCGCTTTTCCATAATAGCCGGAAAAGCCCGCAGCAGCTCAATCCCGCTGAGCCTCGGCATCTCGATATCAAGCAGCATCAGATCGATATCGTCCCTCTGCTCCAGAATTTCCAGCGCTTCAGCTCCGTCAGCTGCCTCGACTTCAACGGCAATCCCCATACTGTGCCAGTCGATCATATGTTGAAGGGCAAGACGAACAAGCGGTTCATCGTCAACGATCATCATTTTAAGCAACCTATTCATCCTCCAATGGCCAAATTCACTACCGCTTCGCTACCCTTTAATAGCTCCATCCATTAGACCTTTGAAAATATAACGCTGAAATACGATATAAAAAATAGCGCTCGGCAGCAGCACGATGATAATCCCAGCGCATAGCTGCGATAAATCGGAACTGCGCGTACTAACGAACGCCGTCAGGGAAGTCGCAAGCGTCGCAAGCTTCGTGCTTGGCATATATAATTGCTGCACGAAGATATCGTTCATAATTGTAACACTTTTTAGTATCGCTAGTGTAGCCGTTGCGGGCAGCAGCAAAGGGAAAATGATAGAGCGGAAAATACGGACGTAAGAAGCGCCGTCCAGCATAGCGCTCTCGTCGAGCTGCACCGAAATCTTTTCAAGAAATTGCATGTAAATGTAGATTTGCATAATATCTGTTCCTATATAAATGAGCAGCGGCGCGCCCAGCGTATTATAGACACCGAGAGCATGAATGAGCTGAAAGCGGGCAATTTCCGTCGTGTACGCCGGTATGATCATCGCTGCCATAAACATCATGAGAATCACTTTTTTCATCCGGAACTGAAAACGATTAAGCACATACGCCGTCATCGTACCGAGCAGCATATTGCCAAGCATGCTCAACACAACGAGCAGCACCGAGTTGCCCAGCCCGCGCACCATATTGCCCTCTTTCAAGGCGCTGACATAGTTGTCGATATGGAGAAAGCTTCGTGGCAGGGAGAAAGGCGACGTTTCGGCCAGCTCCAAATTCGTCTTAAACGAACCGAACACGACCAGCAGGATGGGCACGAATACGATCGCCGCCATGAGTAGAAATAGCGCATAATAAACGATATGGCCAATCAATCGCTGCGTGCTCATCGAACGGGTCCGGCTCGGCGCCGCCGGCTTGTAAGTTTGCTTCAAAAGTTGCGTACGTTCCATGTCAAGCTTCACTCCTGTCTTTCACAATCCATGCCTGCAGTGCTGAAAAGATAATGATCAATAACAAGAGCATAACCGCCATCGATGAGGCCAAACCGTAATTGTTATACGTAAATGCCGTTTGAAGCGAGTATAAACCGAATGTTGAGCTTGCGCTGCCCGGCCCGCCGTTTGTCATAACTAACGGAATATCATATTGTAGAAGAGCTCCGGAAACATTCATGAACAAAATAATTTCCACCACGCGACGGATGCCCGGCAGTGTAACAAACCGCTGCTGCTGCCAAAAGTTCGCCCCGTCAATTTCAGCTGCTTCATACAAATCCTTAGGAATCGATTGCAGCCCCGCTAGAAACAAAACCACATGCACACCGCTGTAACGCCAAAGCGAGACAACGACTAAGGAATAATTGACGACGTTCGCGTCGCTCAGCCAGCTCTGAATCCATGACTCTAATCCGACAGCCTTCAACAGCTCATTCAGCGGACCGTTGATCGGATTATAAATGTAGCTAAACATATAAGCGACAGCAATACCGTTAATAATGTAAGGCATCAGCACGGAAAATCGAAAGAACGCACTGCCCCGCAGCACTCTGTTTAGCAGCACCGCCGTCATCATTTCAAGAGGAATTGCCACCGTATGGAGCAAAAAATAAATGCCGTTATTCCTAATGGCATGCCAAGCTTCAGGGAAATCAAACAGCATCCGAACGTAATTGTCGATGCCGATATATTTGAAGCTCGGGCTGTAGCCATCCCAGCTCGTAAAGCTGTAGCGGAACAGCTGCAGCGTCGGATAGATTAGAAACAACAGCAAGAGAGAAACCGGAACGAATAAAAACGAGACAATAACGATTTTTTGCTGCATGCGATAATTCATATGATCACTCCTGTATATAAGAGAAGACACTATGCCAGTCGCCTAGGTAGTGCCCTCTCTTCCAAACTTATTTGTTCGATTCGACCGCTTTTTTCCACTTGTTGTTCAATTCTTTTTCCAACGCTTCGATCGGTTTGCCGGAGTAAATTTCTTGCGCCGCTTTTTTGAAATCAAATTGAGCTGCGCCGCTTACTTTTGCAAAACCCTCATCCGTCGCACTGTAAATGAACGGTTTAAACGGATACTTCTCCGTCCACTTGTTGAAGAAAGGAATTTCCGAGTTCACGCCGTTGATCGTGGAGAACTGCTGCGCGTTATTGATATAGCCTTGATAGACGTCCTTGCTGAACATCCACTCGAAGAACGCTTTCGCTTCCTCTACGTTTTTACTGTTTTTGTTGATGCCGATATTCATGTCAGACATCATCATAGCCGTTAGCGGCTCGCTCTCGGAGCTTCTGAAAGGTAGCGGGAATACGCCCAAATCTTCGTCCGTTTTCACACGGTTGGCATAATCGCCGTAGTACCATTGACCGGCGGCAATCATAGCCGCCTTCTTCGATTCGAACAATTGCGTGGATTGATCGAAGGAAATCGAGAGCGCATCCGGCCCGGCTAACTTTTTGGTCGACATTTCTTTAATGATTTTCCCTACTTTATCGAACGTGCTGCCGTCTCCAAATGGCTCAGGCGTTTTCGCCAAGGTCGCCAAGTAGTTCTCATCGCCGGAAAGAATATGCGGACCGAACTCCATGAACGGATAGAACGTCCAGTCTTCCTTGCCGCCAATGGCGATCGGCGTATATTTGCCGTTTGTTTTAATTTTCTCCATCGTAGACATAAATTCCGGCATTGTCTTCGGCACTTCCAGGTTCAGTTCTTTGAACACGCTCGGATGGAAGTAAACGAATTCGGAGAAAGACACGAGCGGAGCGCCCAATATTTTCCCATCAATTTTGGCCGGGAATTTGTTATTTTTGGCCCCGTTCAAATCATCCAGCGGTAGCAGCGATTGTTTGTAAATTTGCATATGCGCAGGTTTCAAATAAAACAGATCGGGCAAGTCATTGGCAGCCAGACGCACCTTCAAATACTGGCCGCCGTTGTCGGGCACTTTTTCCACTTCAACCGTTACATTCGGCTTCAATTTCGTATATTCTTTCACCTTGTCCTGCCAAAACGTCATGTCTCCTTTGGCATCCCACATCGCCAGCTTCAGCTTAACCGGATCGGCCGGTTTCGGTGTCGGCGCCGCTGCCGCTTGGGTTTCTACCGGCTTGGTTGACGCCGCAGGCTGCGTAGCGGTATCTTTGCCGCATCCTGTTAAAGCACTCAGCATCACGATCCCGCTCACTAATGCGGTGCTCACGAATCTTCTTTTTCCCATCTTCGTTACCCCTCCAATGAATAATTCTTTAATCATTTGTTCTACTCTTATCATACCCGCGATGTAAACGCATCCAAATGATCTTTTCGGCTATAGAGTTGATCTTTTTTGAACACTCAGAACGATTCTTCTTCTCGATCTTTAAAAATAAGCGGGATTTTCATCGTGACCTTCGTCCCTTCCGGCTCATTGGCGGCTAAGAGCAAGCCGTAGTCTTCCCCGTGATGCAGTTGAATGCGATGATGTACATTGGCAAACCCCATGCCAGAAAACGTATGCGGGCTGCTTTTCGTCCGGAATTGCGAAAGCTGCTCCTCCGTCATTCCCTCGCCGTTATCGGCAATCACGATATACAGGCTGCCTTCCTGGATTCGGGCTTCAATGAGAATTTTCCCCTGAGAATCCTTGCCGGCCATTCCGTGTACAATACTGTTTTCCAGAATCGGCTGCAGCAGCAACTTTAACAAATACTTCGACTCCGTTTGTGGATCAATCCGCCATTCCACTTCGAATTTATGACCATAACGGATTTCCATAATGTATAAATAATGTTTCAAATTTTCGATTTCATCGGAAAAGCGCGTGAGAATGCCCCCTCGGTTAAAAGAGGAAGAAACAAGCCGCATCAAAGCGTTCGTCATATTGCGGATATTATCCACTTTGCTGATGAGCGCCATCAGCTTAATCGCATTCAGCGTATTAATCAGAAAATGCGGATTGATTTGCGATTGCAGAGCGGCAAACTCCGCCTTCCGTTTCATCTGCTCCTCTTCCTCGCGCTGCCGGATCAACAGCTTGATCTGATCCAGCATATGGTTGAACGTTCTACCCAGCGTAGCCATTTCGGCGATTCCCGATGTGCCGATCTTGGCGTTCAAATCTCCCTCCATAACGAGGGACATTTTGCGTACCAACACATGAATCGGTCTGGTTAACCCTTTTACCAAATAGAAGGAAATGATCAAGAAAACCGCGATTACAGCAAATGTAACGAGCAGGACGATCTTATAAATGCGATTATAATTGGCCGTCAGCTCGCTGTACGGAATTTCATGAACGACATTCCACCCTGTCTGGCCAACAGCCGCATACGTGACCAGCATCTCATGATCGTCTGTCTTATCGACGAAATACCCTTCCCGGGCCGTACTGATTTGAGCTAGCCTTGCTGGATTCACACTCGCTGCCTCCCAGTTGCTGCTGGCGGCAACAACCTGGCCTTCGGCTGTGACGATGACAAAAGCGGATTTGTCATAGGGTTGCTGGCGGAAAATCTTATCGAACGCTTCCTGATTCAGCGTGAAACAGACCATTTCCACATCGCTTAACGTGTGGTACGAGCTCGGAGCAATCGCTGCCGACACGTCGAGCGGTTCGGTCTGACCGAACAGCATCGTTCGCTGCAGACCGAGAAACTGGACGTTATCCGTTTGCCGGAGTGTCTTCCGATACCAATCCATTTGGCGGACTTCCTTCTCATCCGTAGATAAATTTTGTTGGAAAGAGTACACGCCGCCATCTTTATAAAAGAAATGAATGGCCAGAAGCTGGCTAGACATGGAATACGTATACCGGCTAAGCGCAAGTCCAAGCGCATTGAGGTAAGCATAGCGGTTGCTCTCATCCTCTTGATGCAAAGCCGTTGCGATCGACAAAATATCCCGGTCCACGCCAATGGCAGCGGTGACATACTCGATTTTGCTGATTTCCTGCTGTGCGGAATAGGTGACCGCATGCAGTGTCTGCAGCGAGCGCTCTGTCGTTTGCTGCAGCAAATCACGTTTGTATACTTGCAAAATCATCGTGGAAATAGTCACGATTGGGAACACAACCATCACGATTAACAAGACATGGAGCGTCGCCGAAAACGTCCACGGTTTAGCTAACAACTTCATCCTGGGCACCCCGTCATGTCAACATATTGTAAATGACTTTCATTTCTCCCCACTACATTCGGGCATTTTGGTGAGATGTCCTTTTATTTGTTTTGTGTTCGACAAAATTTCTGGAATTTCGACTTCGCAAACGCTTACATAAATTCGTACACGAACATGCTTCCTCATTTCACATGTTACCAACAACAAGCTGCGCATAAGTAAATTATAGCGATTCATGAGAGGCTGCTCATGATTTTTTTTGTCCTTTACATGATTATTTTTGAACTGTGGCCTGTGACAGAACGGTATCTCCTCTGAGCATTATAAGAAGAACCGTCAGACAAATTCTGACGGTCCCTCTCCCCGTGATAACTGTAAAAAGTGCAGGTAATTTGAAGGGTTAAGTGTTCTCCTACACCTTGTTCTCACTTGACGTATTCCGCAACTTGTACTCCGTCGTCGTAACGCCATATTTCGTCTTAAACATCTTATAGAAATAATTTTGATTCTCCCAACCAATTCTATCCAAAATCTCAGCCACATTGGTATTGGGCTTTGTAATAAGTTCTGCTGCAATACTTAATCGATAATCCATCAACCATTCCGCAATGGCTTTACCTTGAACATTCCGAAATATTTTACCCAAGTGATACTTAGACAAGTTCAATAATAAAGCAATGCTATCCTGACATAACGATTTATCCATATAATTGGATTCTATGATTCCGATGACTTTACTTACGATCTGTTGATTCCGGTTGACCTTGGACTCCATCATACTTTCGGCGATTTGGCGAATGAGTACATGGAACTCGGCATTAATTTCTCCGATCGTTTCCATCCTGCTAATCATATGAACAAACGTACTATATTGGATGTTAAACGTCGTTGATCCGTTCAGTTCAATTTCTTTGATCCGCTTATAAATATTAAATGCCAAATAATATAAGTAACTAATGACAATATCGTAGGAATAATGATTCAAATAGGCGACGATCTGTTCATAAGCTTGAATCGCTTCCTCATACTTTCCATAAACAAGGAGTTCGTCAAATGTTTTCTCCAGTTGGATTGGCGGATGGAAGTCGTCCGTTTTCATGTGTTTTAAATTATCCGATGAGATAATCGATCCTTGTCCGAAAATGAACCTGTATTTGCTAAACTGAACGGCTTCTTGATAAGAAATCGATATATCCTGAAGCTGTTTGACCGAATACCCGATTACGCCTGTCATCGAAAGTTTGAGATTGCTTTGGACCCAGTTTTGAAGCTCCGCAATGATAAGACTAATATCGCGAAGCTGTTTCTCGTAGGATTCGTCGGAAGCTTCCAGAACCAAGAGTACTTCATCTCCCAAATCAACCGCACAATTATTCGTAGATCGCGACGCTATTTCTTCCGCTGCATTCCCGATTGCATAACGAAAGAGCTGTTGATCTGCCGCGCTGTAAGTTCTCAAAAATTGCTCATAACGGTCAATCAATAAAATAATGGCAAAATGACGTTTATCAGCCAGCAACCCTATATGATAATGATCGAGACGTGTTTGCAGGTCCGCAGCGTCATCATCCAAGGAATGGCTGACCAGCGTTCGCATGAATGCCAATTTCCGAGAGAAGAAGGCTGTCTTTTTATCGTCCATGAATAATTCATTCTGTTGAATCGCCATGGAAATCACATCGTTCAAATAGCCAATATCATCCATATTTTCGATCGAAGACGGTGAGCGCGGCAGCTCCGAGACTTTCCCCATCAAACCGCGAATAGGCGAATACAATCTTTTGGATAAATAAAATACGATGAGTACGCCTGGAATCAACACGCCTAGACAAAAAGCTATCGTAATCCACCCAAGCCGCTCCATATCTTGAAAAATAATCGAATAAGGAATAATATGAATAAATTTCCAATTCAGAACTTCGGATGTTACATAAGTGATCAGATGCTTCTTTCCTTGAATCGTTGTTGAAAAAAAAGCATTCTTGCCGCTTTCTTGGAAGGGCTGGAGAACAGCCGCTGCTTCCGCCGCCGATAATTGGTCCATGTTGCCAAGAATCTGTTGTTCGTTCTCATCCAATATCCATGTACTTCCTTCATTTTTTCCACTAGAGGATAGAGAATGAATTAAATCTTTCAAGTAATCCACTTTCACATTGACTATAATAGCGCCCTTTACGCGATCTGCCGTATCCTCGTACTCATAGAAAATATAAGTTAATACGCTTATCTTCTGATTGCTGTCAATATCTTTCCCATCGGCCGAAATAAAGACAGGAATTTTTCTCAATATAGGGTATAACTTTCCTCTTGTTACTTGCTTCTTCTGATCAATAATAGAAACTAAGCCTTGATCAAAAAAAGAATCCTTGCTATTGCTGGATTGAAGCCAAGTTGAATACAATTGGTTGCTCGTTCCATTATAAACATAGACGGAATGAACGAATTGATTCGCATTTTTCAACTTGGATACGTCTTCCAAAGCCTCCTGGATTTCTTCATAATCATTATTTGCGCTGTACATAACCGACTGTACCCGATAATTGGTCAATAAGGAAATAGCGAACGTTTTCGAAGCTTCGTTCAAATAAGTTGCACTGTAGCTGATTTGCGACAGCGCATTCGAATTAGCGGCAGAAACGAAGTTCACGCCAATTTTTTGAAAATTAACATATAAGATATAGGAAAGCGCCAGTAAGATGCAGATAAAGACAAGCGTAAATGAAGTAAACATACGAATGAACATCGTCCGAGGCAGTTTTATCTGGCTCACGAGCGCTAACCTCCTTATAACCCTTGTACATACATGATATAGCAAACCAGTTAAGTTGAAAAGAAAAATCCACTTTATGGAAAACCAACCGCTCAATAGCTTCTAGCAGCTACGAGCGGTCGTTTGATTCTTATTTCTTGTTTGCTTTGCGCCATTCATCCAGCTGTTTTTGAGCTTCTACGGTAACTTTATCCAACCCGGCTTTCTTCAGTTTTTCGTTGATTTCGGCCATGGTTTTCTCCGGATCGGCAGATCCAAAGTTTAGCAGCGAATTCGTTACGCTGTTATATTGATTAACAATCGCATCGATCTGGGCCATCTCGGTTTTAATGGGATCGCGATTCAAAACAAAGCCGATTAATGGGGAAGCAATCGCTTCTTTGTTCACTTTCATCGTTTGCTCCCACACATCTTTCCCCTGCCCTGGACGAAGGAACATATTAAACTGACTGCCGATTTCCCAGTCCGTTCCCGGATTATATCCGCCGTTTGGCAAGGATTCGATGGTTCTGTCGTCCACTTTCTTGTAATGCTTGTCTTGAATGCCTACACACAATAACTGATATAATTCTTTATCGGCAAATAATAAATCCAGGTACATCATCGCACGTTCAGGATTTTTGGAATTTTGGTTGATCGCTGTCAACGATGAAATTAAACTCGTATTGGAAACGTAGGAAGGGCTTAACTGAACATCGGTTACATCATATCCTGCCCATCCTTTTGTATCGCCTTCATTGCCAGGCTTCACCGCTCCCGCTGGGAACATCCCGTATTTCCCCGTTTTTTGTTCCGCTTTATAATCTTTAATCGTAGCTGCGTCTTTACGAATGTATCCTTTGTTGTACCACTCGCGATTCATTTTGGCCAGTTCCATCGCTTCCGGAAGTTCATACAAATTCTTAATCTTAAAATCATTATTTTTCACATTAATGACAAGCGGATTCATTCCATCGCCCGTAACGGCGTCATAAACGAGTCCGGTTTCCATTCTGGAAAGAAACTCCGTTGAAACTGATGCGCCGCTCGTCGTAGGTACAATGCCAGGTTCATTTTGCTTCACATTTTCCAGAAATGGTTCTAAATCACGCAACGATTTGATCTTTGTTTTATCCAGTTTATACTTATCAGCTAAATCCTTTTTAATTGAAAATCCTTTCATTGTCGCCATAATCTGATAACCTGTTATGCCATATAGCTTGCCATTCACACGCGCACCTTCAAAAAATTGAGCTGGAACTGTTTCCTTGATATGCGAACCATATTTATTAAGAAGATCGTCTAACGGCAGGAAAGCTCCCTTGGCCACATTGTTGTAAAAATTATTTGTCCATGAAGCCGTGTACGTCAAATCCCAGTCCTCGCCTGCCGAAATAATCACTTTCATCTTGTCGTCGTAATTGCCCCAGTCAATGGTGTTCAATGTGATTGTCGTATTAATTTTTTCTTTCGTAATCTTGTTCATGGCCTCGACGACAGATTTTTCATCCGGCTGCGGCGTGCCGACTCGGTAGATGGTTAGATTCACAGGAGCAAGCTTAGCTGGAGTAGATGCCTCTGCCCCGCTTTTCGAACTCTCAGCTGGCGATACCGTTGCCGAAGTCCCTTCCGTTTTTCCGCTGCTGCAACCGCTAATTAAGGATGCTGCGCATACAATCGAAAATACGCTTCCTAACACTTTCTTCATGCTCTTCGTTTTCATGTGTTTATCCTCCCCTTAATCATACAATTTGGTATATATTTGAAACCTTACGGTGTCAAACCAACGTTAAGCATCTAGCCTTTAATAGATCCGACTGTAATCCCTTTGACAAAAAATCGTTGAAAGAAAGGGAAAATGAATAACATGGGGCCTGCCGCAACGACCGCCAGCGCAAAACGAGCGGATTGGCTTGGCAAAACGATATTAGACGTATTTGCTACGGACAGCGCGCTATTTAAGAAATCAATGTTAGACATGATCCGATAAAGCAAAAGCTGCAAACTAACATACTTGCCTGTATCAATAAACAACAAGCTTAACCAGTAATCGTTCCAATAGATGAGCACTGAAAATAAGGCTATTGTTGCTAATCCGGATTTGCTTACGGGAATAATAATGGAGAAAAATACGCGATATTCGCTTGCGCCATCCATTTTCGCCGATTCAATTAAAGCAAATGGGATTGTCGACATAAATCCTTTCATTAACAAGACTAGAAAAGGGGTTACGACATAGGGCAGTATTAATGCGAAAGGCGTATCCTTCAAATGCAAAATCCGTGAAATGAGAATGTACCATGGCACCAAACCGCCGCTGAACAAGAGCGTAAAAAAGATAAAAAAGGAAATTTTATTCGCCAAAAAGAAATCCTTCCTGCATATCACATAAGCTACCATCGCTGTGATCATAATGCTCAGCAATGTACCCGTTACTGTTACAAAAATCGTAACAAAGTAGGAGTGAAGAATTTGTCCGGGATTTTTAAATACGAATCGATACGCTTCCAGAGTGATAGCGCTAGGAAATAAGGAATAGCCTTTCGTTAATATCGTATTTTCGTTCGTAAATGACGCAGTGAGAACAAGTACAATGGGAACGATGCAGGCAATCGACGATAACAACAATACAATATGGATCACGGAAAGACTGATGCGCGATTTGATTCTCATTAAGAGGAACCTCCTTAGAACAGGGCGTTTTCTTTGCTAACCCTTCGAATGACGAAGTTTGTAAGTAAGATAATGATGAGGCCAACCAAAGATTGATAGAAACCGGCAGCCGATGCCATGCCAATATCTCCATTAATCCTCAAAGCTCTAAACACGAACGTATCAATGATATCTGTCGTTGGATAAAGCAGCGTAGAGTTCATCGTGACGTTATAAAACAGGTCGAAATTCCCAAAGAAAATGCGGCTTACTTGCAGCAGCACAAGCAGAATCATTAAAGGCTTCAGCAGAGGTAGGGTAATTGACCATACTTGCTGCCAAATGGTTGCGCCATCTATTTCCGCCGCTTCAAAATATTCAGAATCAATCGATATAATGGCCGTGTAATAGATAATGGCGTAATATCCCGCATTTTTCCATAAATTAACCGACATTAAAATATAAGGCCAATAGTGAGGCTCGTTATACCAAAGAACAGGCTCCTTGCCGAACCAGGATAATATCGTGTTTAGAAACCCATGGTTCATGTCCAGAAAAGCAAGACAAACATAGCTCACAATAACGAACGAGATAAAATAGGGGAAAAATAACGCCGTTTGATGGAACTTGATAAACTTTTTCGATACTTGATTCAAGAGCAGAGCAAGCGTAACGGAGACGATTAATGTGGAAATAATAAAAGCCACGTTGTAGAGCAGCGTGTTTCGGGTCATGACCCAAGCATCGCTGGAAGTAAAGATAAATTTAAAATTATCAAAACCACTCCATGGACTGTGGAGAATACCGTCCCTGTAATTGTAATTTTTAAAGGCCACTATCAATCCGTACAAAGGGATATAATTGAAAACAAGAACAAACATGCAAGCAGGCAAAGCTAAAACTAGCAACTGGTGAGACTGCCTGAGCTTCTTCCAAAAAGCAGAAATTTTATGCGCTGTGGGACCTCCTCTGATCATTGAAGTTGCAGGTACTCTCTCCATGTCAAACACTCCTCGTTCCGTATTTACCCTCCTAGGCCCGTTGCACTAGCAGGTTGTTTGTTGGCGTGACCTTATCATAGCTTCTGTACCTGTCTTTTTTAAACATCAAGTATATTGTTTTTCTATAATTTGGTATGTAAAAAAGAGCGATTTCTACAGAAACGTTTCAAATGATCATATTTGGGGTTCAAAAAAAACGGCGTTCACCCCGCATTGCGAGAGTAGACGCCGTAACAATCAAGAAACACGTTATGAATTAATTCATCTTTTCCAATTTCCACAATTGATTTCCTGATCCGCTGAATGGCCATTGAATAGTCGGATTGCCATCATTATTAGAAGCACCTGCATTGTCCAGCGATAGCCCGCTTTTTACGCTAACAATTTTGAAGTTGCCATTGCCAACGTTATAAATCATCCATCGTTGGTTATTTGAGGAGCTGCTTCCGAAATCCGTCCATTGTATAATTGGAGTTCCATTTGCATTGCTTCCACCCGATACATCCATAACCAAACCGCTAAACTTGTTTACAATTTTATAGTTACCTGAACCAACATCGACAAATGCCCATTTCTGGTCTGGCGCATCTACGGATGTTCGCTGCGCTACGGCTGCCCCCTTGGTTAAAGCGCTTCCAACTCCTAACGCCTTGCCGCTTTGCTTATTAACGATTCGGTATTCGGCATTAGAAGTAGAGGGTTTGTACTGAAACGCATCAATGCGGACATACGAATTGCTCGCGCTCGGGTCCTTCGTTCCTTTCACAACAACCTTGATCGTATGAAAGCCTTCGGATAGACCAGATTTCGTATAGAGAAGCTGCTTTTTCTTCGTGCTTGCGGAATACAAATTAATGTTCGCTTGATCGAGTATGCCGTCCATGTAAACATCGGCGAATCCCATATTGGACTGTTTAGCACCTATCCAGTTTACTTCCACTCCCTTGAATGTAAATTCCGCATATTGATTGGCGACATTGCTATATGTCTCCGTACTCAAATAATTGTCTGGGTTCGTGTCACTGGACCAACTGCCGCTGTATAGAATGGAAGCCGCGCGATCATCAGCAGTGGGTATTAGTTCTACGTTCCACAAGTGGGAAGTGCCATCCATTACCGAATTTAACAGCTGATCCTTATAACGTACGACGGGCTTGCTTCCGGAAGAAGAAGCAATCTGCACCGATACCAATTCCCTATTCGCCCATTCCATGCTAATCTCATACCCGCCTCTTGCTTTGATGCCTGCAATTTTCCCGTTCGTCCATCCACTCGGTAAGGCGGGAAGCAGTTCCACTTCGCCGGTATGGCTTTGAACAAACAGCTCTGGAAAATAACCATTCATTGGCTGCCATCTATACGTAGGTAAAAATTGATCAGTTAAATCAGCCCTTTTTACTTCCAGTGCTTTATCTGGTTCCCCCAGCCGAGTCCACATATATGCTTTATCCGGATGAACTCCTCCACTTCCGCGTAATTCCAATGATTTTCTCACTGCCGCGAACAAGTCGGGGGTTCCTCTTTTCGTAATCACGTCAAGAGGTCCTACACCAATCAGATGTGAAGCATGTCGATGAGACGGATCTACGCCTGGGTATTTGTTATTAAATTCTTTCAACTCCCCTTGAGATCCGATGGCAAAGGGGAGAAGCTGAGGGATTGCCGCGTTGATCCGGTTAATCAAATTCTGGTCTGCGGCGCTGTTAGCTTGCAAGATGCTTGCAGCTTCCAATACGTCGTGAAAGAGTTGGCGAATCAAGGTCATATCCATCGTCGTTCCTTGGCTTACCGCCAGTCTGGTTCCATCCGGCAGTTTATATCTGGTTTCCGGCGAAGTCGATGGCGACGTAACAAGATAGCCATCCTTATTCGTGACAAGCAGGTCAAGCGCAAATTCAGCTGATCCCTTCATTAACGGATAGGCGGTATTCCGCAAGAAATTCGTATCCAGTGTGAAGCGATAATGATCATAGAGATTGAAAGTTAGCCACATGCCTCCCATTGGCCAAATCGCCCACTCATTATCACTGTCTGCAAGAGCTGTCGAAGCCCATATATCCGAGTAATGCGGAGCCATCCAACCATCAAAGCCGAAATCCTGCTGCGCGGTTTGCGCACCATGAATGGCCAAATTATTCATCCATTTCCAGAGCGGATCGCCTGATTCACTCAAGTTAGCGCTTTCAATAATGGCGTAATGCTTTTCCACGTTTTCATTCAAAAAATGAGAGGAATCATTTGGGGCACTCCAGTCGTAGTTCCACATTCCCTGTTGATTACGGGGACGATCTTTCGTATTCTCGCGGGAACTAGCAATCATTTCATAACGGGTATACTGAAATTGTTTCAGAAATGGGAACGCATCCCCCGTGTTTCCATTTACTTCTGCCCAAAGTCTTCGAAAAAGCTTGCGATAGTCGTTCAGATGACTGTTTAGGAGTTCATCGTACGATTTAACGATTGCATTGTTCATAATGCCGGTAACAATTGGCGTGGGGTTATTCCCACCTTGGCTTGGATGCGGGAGCGTGAACGGATCCTTGTAGCTCGTCGCATTAGCATACATGATTAGGATTTCACTTGCACCGGAGATTTCCAGATTTCCGTTCAATGGCGTTACCGTTCCCCCCGTCGTTTTGACTCTTAAACGGGAATCGAAGGTCATGCCTCTGTTTGCATCCCAAGTCGTTCCACTTCCATAATTATAGGGAGCCTGCCCCGTCATCGTAATTTCATTACCGCTAGACTGAACGGACGCATGCCCCGTCATTTCAGCTGGAAAAGCCATTTTGGCCGTCAAGCTCATCGGTTTGTTCTCATTGTTGGATATCCGTATCACAATGATATTGTTCGGATAACTGGCGAATACTTCCCGGGTATAAGTAGTCGTACTGACCGTATATTGGGTGGTAACCATAGCTCGATCCAAATCAAGCTCACGGGAATAGCCCGTAAATCCCTCTGTTCCTGGTACGTCGAGGATCATTTTGCCTATTGGCAAATATCTGGCTCCGTAAGACGGTCTTCCCCACATCCCTTTTGCCGCTTCCTCTGCTTGTTTCAATTTGGTTTCTCTCACCCCATCGCTTGTCGCCTGATCTGCTTCCGCCAGCAATTGGCGAGTGTTCGCCAGAGCTGTACGCCGATTGGGGTTACTGAAATTAACAGGTTCTCCCGACCAGAAGGTTGTGTCGTTGAGTTGCAGTGTGTCTGTTGCGACGCCCCCGGCAATTCTTGCTCCGATACGACCGTTGCCTACGATCGTGCCGGTATAATCGTTTCCGCTTGCCTCCGTTGTCCATGTATACTTTAACTGCTCCCAGTTTCCGGCTTTTTGCTCCGGAAGGGAAGTGGACTCTGAACTGGCAAGAACCTTCTCTTGAAAAGCATTACCGCTAACAAGTAAGGATACTCCCAATACAGCAGTCAGAATCATCTTCATACTTATGTTCATCAATAATCCACCATCCTCGTCTAGAATTGTAAGCGCTTAAATTATAACGGTTGCATCTTCTTCTTTGATACAACTTACTTAATAAAGTGAATCGTTATCACCTCCTTTTCATGCGCTTCCAGAATGAGGAGCGCTATTTCTAAGTTGAGAATATGCAAAAAAACTCCTATCTGTATACAGCAAAATTGGAGGAAATAAGTTTTTCTGTAGGTAAAATCGAGCAATTTGTGCAAAACAAACAAAAATAAATTAAAAAAGCCCGTTTCATCTAGTCCCAGGAACTAAATGAAACAAGCTTTTTAACCTACATCGCCACAGGCTGCCCAAGCTTAGCAGACTCATAAGCGGCAAGGGCTACCTCTGCGGCTTTGAGACCGTCTTCGCCCGTGACGGGGACTTGTTCGCCTTGAAGCAGCGCCTTGACGAAGTCGCGGATCATGAACGCGTCCATATCGTCGCCCCAGAAGGTATACTGTCCTTTGCCCGCAGCATTGCTGAACAGATCGTTCTTCTGCGCGAAGCCGTCCACGGTGATGACGCCCTGCGTACCGACAATTTCCATCGTGACGTCGCCCCAAGTCGGGAACGATTTGGGACGCGACCAGCTCGTGTCCAGGACGGCAAAGACGCCGTTTTCGAACTTAACGTGCAGCATGCCGGCATCCTCCACTTCAAGCTCTTCCCGAAACAACGTGGCGGCATAGGCGTATACTTCCTTCACTTTGGACTTAAGGAACCAATGCATTAAGTCCATCACATGCACGGTATGGTCCAGCAGAGCGCCGCCTCCCGATAAGCTCTTATCGATGAACCAGCCGCCAGGATTGCCTCCATGATTCGTCCCTTTAATCGCGACTATGTCGCCAATGTCCCCCCGCTCGATAGCTTCCTTCGCCCGTACCACAGCCGCCAAGTAGCGGCATGGAAACGCCGTCATAAGCTGCACGCCGTTATGCTTGCAGGCCGCAATCATTTGCTCCATCTCTTCCTTTGTCGTACCGAGCGGCTTCTCGCAAAGCACATGCTTCTTGGCATTGGCCGCATCGATCACAAGCTTGGCGTGGTGAACATTCTCCGAGCAAATGACCACGGCGTCCACATCTTGTGCGAGCAGGTCGCGGTAATCCGCATAATACGGTACTTCGTGGCGTTGGGCGAGACCTTCAACCCGGCTTGTCACTTCATCGGCAATCCCAACGATTTTGACCTCAGGCAGCTCTAGTAAGCTATTAAAATAACTGAATGCATGACCGTGCGCGAAGCTAATCATGCCAATTTTCAATAAATCCATGATAAGTTCCTCCCTGATTGTTTGGCTCTTTTTACAGCAGCACGACTTTGCCGGATTGAATCGATTCCAGCGCAGCTTTGGCGATTCTTAATGCTTCGCATGCATCTTGAGCGGTTACGATCGGATCGTTGCCGTCGCGGATACAAGTCAGAAAATGTTCAAGCTCGATGTAATAAGGATCAAAGAAGTTCGGACTTTGCGGGATTTCAACCGCTTTCGCACCGCTCTCTTTAGATGAAGCCTTGCGTATTTGCAATGACTGAGCGCTCACGCTGTCCGTGCGGACAAGTCCCTCGGAGCCGGCAAACTCTGCCGCATACCGGAATGAGCCCGGATACCCCCAGAACGCCTCTAAATTGGCGACCGCACCGCTTTCAAATACAAGCGTTACGAGTGCATAATCCATCGTTCCCTCACATTTGTTCATCCCATAGACCGACTTGACCTCGCCAAGCGTCCAGCGCATGAAATCGATGTCGTGGATCATCAAATCCACGATTACGCCTCCGCTTTTGTCCGCCTCCATAAACCAGGGCCTGGCCTCTCCCGGATGACCGCCTACACGCCGGGCATTCGCAACCCCAACTTTGCCGATGTGTCCGCTATCGATCTGCTGTTTCATCTGCGCATATTCCGGGAAAAAGCGTACGACATGTCCGATGAACAGCCTGACCTCATGCTCCTCGCAGCAGGAAATCATCTCGCGCGCATCTTCCAGATGAAGCGCTACCGGCTTCTCGCAAATTACATGCTTCCCTGCTCTTGCGGCTTGGAGCACAACCTCTTTATGTGCAAAAGTTGGCACTGCGACGCTGACCACGTCAACCGAAACGGCCGCAAGCATCTCCTCAAACGACCCGAATGCTGCCGTTCCCCATTTTTTAGCCGCATCTTCCGCATACTCCATGACTTGATCGCATACGCCAACCAGCTCTACGCCGGGCATCTTCGCATAACTCTGCGCATGCCACTGTCCCATTCCGCCACAGCCGACAACTGCCACTTTCATCTCTCACTCGCCCTTTCAATTGTTGTATACTAATTAATGCAATCATAACGATTCGGCAGCGATTCAAAAATGACGCGTTTTGTCTTGTTTATATCCAAATTTGCCGTGATGGACAAGGTGATCATACTCATGGAAACT
Source organism: Paenibacillus sp. FW126-R14 (assembly GCF_058789495.1). Taxonomy (NCBI): domain Bacteria; kingdom Bacillati; phylum Bacillota; class Bacilli; order Caryophanales; family Paenibacillaceae; genus Paenibacillus; species Paenibacillus sp. FW126-R14. Next base: position 41,176 of record NZ_JBYTBS010000004.1, read on the forward strand.
TTTCAAGAACCGATTCATTATCAAAATGAGCATCTATGTATGAAAGTGTGGCAGTTCACCAATACCAATCCGAAAAGGCCGCTGGGGCAGCAATGGCATTATCACAAAGAGGTTGAGTTAATTGTTGTGCAGCAGGGGAAGCTTGACATTCGCACCCCGGACAACCTGTACCGCCTCTCACCGGGCGATATTGTCCTGATCGGCTCCTCCCAGCTCCATCTCAGCTTCAAGCCAGAGGACGAAGCGCTCGTTTATATCGTGCTCCACGTCGATCTTCAGCCTTATTTCGACCCTGCGATGATGATGTATTACCGGCATTTTTCGGAAATGGTACGGCCTCTCGAAGATCTGAACTACATGTTCCTCGAAAATGAGCACGCCAAACGAGAGATCGGCCGAATCATCGTCGATATTCATACTGAAATGATGGATAAAACCAAAGGCTATGAAATCGCCATGAGCATGCATATCAAGCATTTGCTGCTAACGCTGCTGCGGCATGACCGGAGGGAACTGCTTCAGCCGTTTGGCTTTGTGGATGCAGCCGTCATGAAACCTATTCTGGACTACGTCGAGGCTCATTTAGGGGAAAAAATCGAAATGGAAGAAGTTAGCCGGACCGCCGGCATGAGCTACACGTATTTCTCCAAATTTTTCAAAAAATGCGTCGGCCTCTCGTTCACCGATTATGTGAACCGGCAAAGAATTCGGAAAGCCGAACAGATGCTCATCACCAAAACGGACATTGTCACCGAGATCGCAGCTGCCGTCGGCATCGAGAATATGGCACATTTCTATGAGCTCTTTAAGCGTTACAATGGCTGCACGCCGAAGGAATATGTCAGGAAACTGCTGTGGGAGAGCTGATGTGAACGAATAAAGGGGCAGGCGAAAGCCACCCGACCTCCAGGCTTACTTTGGGTAAGCCTCGAAGCAGGAAGCTGTTGAATCTACGGTTGTTCTTGTGCAATTTTGCTTCAGCAGCCAAATTAGTGGGAAAATTTCCCTCTAATTTGGCTGCTGAAGCCTGTCAGCTCCATTTAGCAGGAAAAACTCCTTCTATTTACACCAAATTCACGAGGATTCTCTGATTCAGGTCAAATTAACGGGAGGTTTTCCTTCTAAATACCTTGCAAGGTCATCATTCGAACCATTTAGCGGGAGATTTTCCCGTTAGATGCCTCTTTGATGTTCATGAGCAGCAGCGTTATTTTTCAATCGGGCCGGTGTCCACGACTTCAAAATCGCTGCCTTTGAGCTGACCGAGCTTATGCAAATCATCGTCATCCCATTTCGGGTCAGGCGCTCCGCTCACATAGAGATTGCTGCCGTTGTCCGCGACGATCATGCCATATTTCTTCATCGCACGAAGAATCGCCTGATTCGTAGGTGAATAGCCGGATACGTCGAAATCGGCCCGCAGCCTTAGCCGCAGTCCCATTGGCGGCAGATTCGGATCGGTGCTGCTCGAAGCATAATGGGTGGCTGGGGCGATAAAGCCGCGCTGCGTTTTTGAGACCGTGAAACGCAGTGCATGGTTGATTTCCCCGGCGGAGGCTTCATCATAACGGACAAGCCCCGGGAAGATCGGCAGTCCGGCTGCGTCGGCGGAAGTCCAGTACTTGGGCCGGAGCGCGTTGGATGTCAAATCCCACTTCGCTCCGTTCGAAGCTTTCCAACCGGTTGGCGTGTAGTGTGCGTTGTACAATTCATACAGCAATTGGTTGTCTTTATCGACGACAATGACATGCCGGTCGCCGTCGCTGTCAGGGCCGCCTTCAATCGGCGCATTGGCCGGTATCGGATAAGGACCCGGATCGCTCTCGTCGCCATAGTCCGTAAAGGCAACGTTCACTTTCGGCTGATCGCCGCTCACAATCGTGTACGGAATCCCGATATCGGCTCCTTGCCACGTGGTGCCGAAATCAGCATGCACACTGGTGTTCAATCCAATGGAGGCCATATACTGCTTAGAATTCTTATGTACCGGATATTTGGAAATGTCCGTATTCCAAGGATTATCCTTGGGAAATACTTGCAATGCCGCTGATCCTGGCGAAGGCTTCTGCACCGGCTTGTCCCCAACATAAATCGAGCTTGTCGCATCATCCCAAGAGACCGGTTTCCCCAACGATTCAGACAAAAATCGCAGCGGTACGTACGTCGTATCCTTGTAAATGAAGCCTTGCAAATCTTGCGGCGGCTGTTTGTTCACTCCGTCGAAATAATACTGTAATTTTCGAAAATAAACGTCTATGCCGACCGGGGTCGCCGCGTAGGTAAGCCCTGAGAAAAATAAGGCTCCACAGACGAATCCGACCGTTCCCGCTTTCCATTTACCCAACAATATCAACCTCCATTATCAGTTATTGGCCATTCTACAGCCTAACACAAAATAATTCGAAAGCTATCCGTCTATTCAGGCCGTTTCAACGCGAAAGAGAGTCCCATCATCTCGGAAGTAATAAGAAATTTCATCCGTTATCGTGCTTAATCTGACGGATTTGTCGGTGAACTTCTCGATGATTCCGCGGTCTACTTCACAGTAAACGCCGTCAGCATCCATTTGCAGCACGGAAACCGTCGTTTGGGATAGCGCTGCGGCAAATAGATCCGCGTCAGACTCTAACATTCTATGCATGAGCTTCGCCCCCACCTTCGGCTAGGTCAGTAACGACCGGCTGCTTATAATAAAACTAATAATGTATGAAAGGCAGAAGCCCTCTAGAACTTAGCAATAAGTCCCAGGCGCCTCTGCCTTTTTTCTGCTTATTTAAAATGTCCCTTCGGCTTTTTGCCGCTCCATCGTTCGTCAACCTTCTCGCTTGCCGACTGGTATCTGGCATCTACACTCAAGCGGTAGAGATTGGTCGTATTCTCCAGCGAGCAGTGCATCAAAAACATGCCGAAGATTAACACATCCCCAGCCTGGAATTCCGTTGTTGCCCACTGACCGCCGAACTTCTCTGTAATAACGAGCGGATCATCGGTATAGTGGCCGATTCCATCGCGATCCGAATCTTTGGAGCCATACGATTGCTTCAACGATTCGAAACGGTGCGAACCTAGGCAAATAGCCAGTCCACCCATCTCATACGATACGTCTCCCAGAGGCGACCATACGGTGTAAACGTTCTGAGTTCCTCGCCCCATATATACGATATCGTAATGAGCTCCCGTAAAATCGCCTTTGCCTACGGCGCGGAGCCATTTGTAATGATACGTAAGCGACTGCTCGCCAAGGAATTCATCGAAAAATCCCATGATATGTTCGCCATTCAATACATTTAAGAGCGCGGGCAAATCTTCATTCGTTCCTCCCATAAAAATGGTTTTGCTGCCGTCGGCCATGACGCCTTCTTCCAGCTGCGTATCCCGGTCCAGCTTGCCCATCCGGACCATTTTTTCTAAAATACTGGTTCGAGCCTGGAGCACTTTATCACGGTCATGGAATCCGCGGATCAGCAAATATCCGTCTTCCGCCATCCGCTCCCGCAGCGCCTGCTTATCCTGCATAATATCGTTGGAACTTCTTAGCTCCGTCAACTGTTTGCCATCCATCTCCAATTCGCGGTTTCCTACTTTCACTATCATGATTACATACACTCCTTTATGTGTGGCATCTGAGTTAAGTGTAAGCGGAAAACACGCTTTCATCCATGGATTGAAGTTGCTATTGCATGTATAATTGTACGTGTAACAATCACATTTTGCAGTCTAATCTTCAAATTTAATGTACCACAGAACAATTCTCAAGGAGATAAGCAGCATGTCCTATATGAATATCCCGTATGGTCTGGATAGAGAACCTATTCCGCTTCCGCAATTTATTTCCATTTGGAAAGTGCAGGCGAACGACACCTACAACATTAGGAAAGGGAAAGGCTTTGATGCTCCCGGTCTGTTTATCACCTACGAAGGGAAAGGTATTCTTTCTCAAGGGGAGCAGGATCACGAATTGCGCGCAGGCACCTGCTTTTTCGTCCAAGAGTCGATTCCTTCTACGTACAGATGCCAAGACAACGATTGGAAGTTTTATTTTCTTGACTTCAGCTCCTTGGATGTGATGCCCTTCCTGCAACTGCCTGTCGGCAGCGTAATATCAACGGGCAAAGTGGCGGATGCCATTCAATTGTGTGAACGAATGATCGATACGTTGATTGCCGAGCCTTTTGGCTACGCCTACTCAGCGAATATGATCCTGCAGGAATTGCTGCTCCTTTTCGCTAAAGAGCATTCGGCAGCCCCTGCTTCCCGCCATACCGAGCTCAACAACATATTGATCTATATTCATCGGAATATGAACAAGGCCATTCGAATCGAAGAACTCATCGCACAAAGCGGCTTGTCGCGAACAACTTTCTTCTCCCGCTTCCGCTCGATAACGGGCCAATCTCCCAGCGATTACATCTTGAATTTAAAGCTCGAATCGGCCAAAGTGTCTCTGGAAACGACGAACGTTTCCCTTAAGGAGATTGCCGCTCACTTGCAATTTTATGATGAATTTCACTTTTCCAAATTGTTCAAACGGAAATATGGTTTGTCTCCCAGCGCATTCCGCCGTCTGAAAGATTAATATGTGTCTTGCCACAATTTCCTTAAGTTATTCATGCCGATCCGTGAACCCAATTCGCAATCTTCCATCCCTTCGAACTCCACGGTTACATAGCCGTCATAGCCCGAGCTTTTGATCAGCTTGACGATCTCTCTGATCTCGATGTCGCCATGGCCGACGATTGCGCCTCTTAAATAGTTGCCGTTCGCAGTCCGGAACCAATTGCCTTCACCCGGATCTTGAAAATACGGTCTGAAATAAAAATCTTTAAAGTGGATCAAAGAAGCGTAAGGCAAGTTTTTGCGAACGCCGACAAGAGGAGCTTCGTCCACACACATAAAATTGCCCACATCGAGCGTCGTTTTAAAGTTATGCCGGTTCACCTCGAGCAGCACACGCTGCACACGGTCGCTTGCTTGAACGGAAAAACCGTGATTTTCAATCGTTGTCGTAATGCCGTATTCCGCCGCGTAGTCGGCAATTATTTGGCTGCCGCGAACGATGAGCGGTAAGCTGTCCTCAAAGTACTTAATTGTCATTTTCTCCGGAGGCAGCGTAAAGGCCGTAACATCATGGCGCATATGCCGCATGCCTAATCGGTGCACAAGATCAACGTGCTGCTTGACGCGAGCCATCTCCGCTTCGAACTCCGCCTCCGTCTCTTGTACGAAATTGGCGGGAATCGAGTAGTTCGACAGCTCAATGCCGATCGAAGAGGCCTTCTCCCTGAGCGCATCCGCCAATTCCAAGTTATCGACCAGCGTATAGCCGTACGGGACAAGCTCCAGATGCTCGCCGCCGTTATCTTTCACCCACTGAACAGCATCCAGAATGGTCATTTTTCCTGATTTCAACGCTTGCAGCAAACTGTACGAACTAAGTCCGATTTTCATCTTCATACCTCCAGATAGTTATTTACATTCATTTATATTGCTTCGGACTAACGCCCACATACTTTTTAAATATTCTTGAAAAATAGGTCCGTTCCATATAGCCCAATTTAAGCGCTATCATTTCAATATTGTGCTGTTTTTCTTTTAACAGGCCGCAGGCGATTTTCATTTTGAAGCGATGATAATAATCGACGAAATTCACCCCCGTTTCCTGCTTGAAATATCTCGAGAAATAGCTCGGATTCAAAAACAAATAATCGGCGATATCGACCATCGAAATATTTTCAGATAAATGATCGGTAATATAACGGTCGATTTGCTGCAGTTTGGGCTTTTTGTCTATACGCGTATTGATTTTGACGGCAAGGAGCTCCATTAATTTGTTATTCAGCAGTTCAAGGCTCTCTTTCAACCGCTTGCATCTCAACAGGCAGCTATGAAACGCTTCTTCGCTGTTCAGCTTGGCTTCCAATTCGATGAGGCGAATGCGATTCGAGCATGCTGCGAGAAACATCTCTGGCTCCACCCGCTCCTCCCGGGCAAAAGCTTCCAGCGCGAGAAGTGACCGCGTGATATTGCCTGAATGGGAATCTCTCACGGCCTCCGCGATCCGGTCCCATTGTTCTACCAAGGAATGACTGACATTCCACAGCGGTGCTTCTGCTGATTTCATAAGTCCAAAGTCGTCATCCTCATAGAAAGAACATTTCTGCCACTGCTTCATAGCCTTGTAATTTGCTCTTATGCCCTCCACACCTTTAAAACAAGCGCCGTAATGAAGAAACACATCCATTTTCAAATACTGCCTGATCAGCTCCCGCAGCGACAATAAGTAGTCCTTAAACAAGGTTGCCCTGTTCACGCTAAGGTTAGGCTGATAATTGCAAATACAGATCATTTGGCCTTCTTGATCCGCGAATAACGTCACCTGCTGCCGGGATTCCAAAGACAATTCATTCGCGATGTTCCCCGCAGCATATAACAGCAGATTCAAATCCTCATACTTGTACTGTTTATGAACGTAAGCCCTATGAAAAGAACCTATCGCCATAATAAAATGCGAATGCTCCCAGTTGATGCCTAACCGCTTGCCGTAGCTGAGCATTTCCGTTGCCGAGGAAGTTTTGAGAAGCTGTTGAAAATAGATCTGCTTGAGCAAATCTTTATTTTTAATCAAGTCTTGCTTGTACACAATGTCCTCTACTTGATTCTTGGCCTCGGTTAACAACTGAATAGCTTTACGCAGGCTCACGCTGAGCTGTTCCGGTGTTAATTCATCCTTAATCAAATAATCGACAGCATCCAATTGCACCGCCTTTCTGGCGTAATGAAATTCTTCATGACACGTTAAAAATACGACCTGTAACTCAGGCTTGAGCGCTTTCATCTGAGCGACCAGCTCCAACCCGTCCATCTGCGGCATGCCAATATCCGTAATTACCAAATCCAGAGGGGTGTCATGGAAAATCTGCATGGCGCTTTCCCCGGAATGCGCAGTCGCAGCCAGCCGCAGCCCTAACGATTCCCACATAATGAGCTTTGTTAAGTATTTGATCATCGGGACATCGTCATCCACCAACATGACATTCAACATGCAGATCCCCCCGCATCTATTTTTTGGGTAAAGCCAAGTACAATCGTCAATCCTCCGAGCTCGCTCTGTGCGCAAGTCATCGACGAGCTGCTGCCGTACGTCATTTTGAGGCGCTGAAGCACATTCCACAATCCTACCCGCTTGTAGGATTGCCATGCTTCGGCATCCGGTGAACTTTGCAGCTCCGCATTGAGCTGATTTTGCTGCTCGACACTCATGCCCAGCCCGTTATCGGAAATATGAATTTCCACCCAATCTTCAGTCTGTTCCGCTTCAATAACGATCTTCGGCCGGTCTACGGCTTTCTTAAAGCCGTGCACAAAAGCATTTTCCACGACAGGCTGGAGCAGCAGCTTCGGAAACTCCAAATTCGACAGCACCGGCGGAAGCGCAACGTCCAGCTGAACCTCAATATCACTGCGCATCTGCATAATGTCCACATAATGAAATAAAAGCTTGCATTCGTTCCCAAGACTGGTTGGTTCATTGAATTTCATATAAGCCCTTAGCAAGCTCATCAAAGAGTTGATTTTCTGACTATGGATCATCTCGTTATCCAGTAATAGATTGCATTTTATCGAGTTCAGCGTATTCATCAGGAAGTGGGGACGAATTTGCGAATAGAGCGCTTGAAGCTCCAATTCGCGCTTCTGTTCTTGCTCCTGCTCGTTTTCCCAAATCAGCTGGTTGATTTGTTCCAGCATGATATTCAGTGTTCTGCCGAGCTCTGAAATCTCATCTTTTCCGCGCTCTTCAAAGCGAATCCGGCGATTGCCGTTGCCGAATTGCTCAACTCCGGCTTGCAGCTTGCGGATAGGGCGGTGAAGCCGCTTCGCAACGTACATCGAAATGAAGAAGAAGATGAGAAAGAAAGGGATGATAAGCAGCATCGTAATAAAAAACGTCTTCGTAATTTCACCGGTAACTTGGGATTCCGGCGTTTCGCTGATGAGCTTCCAGCCCGAATATTGAATGGGGCTTTCATTTCTGATGTTATTTCTCATGGCAGCACTTCCATTGGAGACCTCACGGTTCCCCGCAATAAACTGGCCATACGCATCAAACAGCGCCAGCTTCGAAGTTCCTAGCTGAGCGAACGCTTTCATAAAATAACGGTCAGGAATTGAAATAAACAATGTAGCTAAAGGCTGAGCATCGTTCGGAGATTTGATCACCCTTGCGAGCAGATAGGAGCTATTGGTTAATGCCGTTGTCGAATGGGTTGGAACAGTCCCAAGCCATTGCAGGATATTAGCCTTTGACATATCTACGCGCGTTTTGACGTTTTCGTATTGCTGCCTAATGACTTCGGGGTCAGACCCTTGAATCTCACTGGACTGAACGATAAATCCCGCTTGATTCGACACATACATCAGAATATCCGGATTCATCGTTTTCACATCAATCAGTCCGAAAAAGTCTTTGATTTGCAAATACGTTTCATAATCATTGAAGCTCTCGATGCGCTTCATATTCGTAAAGGTGCGCAGCTGTTTTCTAACGCTTTCATCTTGAACAAAAAAGTTGGAAGCATACGTCATATCGTCAACCGTTTTGGAAATATCCTTCGCGATGACCGTGAGCACCGTTTGATTGCTGAGGAAAATTTTCTCCTTCACATTTTTATGCGCGATCGAATAATTGAGAAAAGAGGCCACGACAGTCGGCAGCAAAATAAAGCAGAGAAATGAGATTTGGATGCGTCGATAGAAAGAAAATCGAAAAAGCGAGTGTATTCTCATAGGTACTCCTGTCATTTCGCATTTTGTTTGGCTATTTTTCCCGCTTCCACCATCATCCACTTCTGCGCTTCCTCAGCCGTCGTGTTATCGAGCATAAATTTGCTAAAGCCTTTTTCCAGCACTCCCTTTAATTGATTGCCGTAAGAAACGGAGACGTCAGGATCGAAATTCGTTTTTACCCTCTTATCAAAAATCGTTTCTTGCAATGTCGTGACATCGAGCACATCCGGTGCTTTGCCGAACAATCGCTCAACTATCGCTTTTGAATCAGCTTTCTTATATCCGGACAGTTCGAGCCTGGCCTCTTGCTCTGTCGTCATATAACGAATGAAATCGTAAGCTTCCTGCTTATGTTTGGAGCCCGCTGCAATAGAAACGTACGATCCGCCGATATTCGTAATGCCTAGTTCTCCATTTTTGGATGAGCGGGGCAGCGGGGCAATGACGGATCTAAATGTGTGCGGGTACTTCTCCCTGTTCATCACATTGTCCAACATGTATGGCGCCGTAGCCAGCATAGCCGCTTTCCCGTTCAGAAATTCCGTTATGTAGCTAAGTTTGGCCCCGACAATATCGGCTAGAGGTTTAACGGACTTATCCTCTTTCTCCATGGCACGCCGCAGATTAAAGAAATAGGCAAAAGAAGGATCATTAAAACCAGGCTTCAGATCATTGGTCAAGTAGGGGCTCTTAAGGTCCGAATAAGCAATTAGGTTCGCGTACTCGCCCCATGTGTGGAAGTAAGCGCCATATCGTTTATCGATGCCTTCGCCTTTCGAAAGCTTTTTCGCGTACTCCCGGAAATCGTCCCACGTCCAATCGAAAGTTGGCAGCGGGAGATTGGCTTCCTTCAGCGCATCCTCATTCATCAGTACAAAGTAAGGGCTTGAAGTCAGCATCGCCGCATAATATTTTCCGTTCAACTTAGGATTAATGTAATAATCCTCTTGCGGATTAACATGCCCGTTTGCATAAAACTCATCAAGCGGAGCGAGGACGCCTGCCGCTGCTCTTGCCAACGTTTCATCGATATTGCCGTACGCCAGCACATCGACCTCTTCGCCGGAAGACATTAATACGTCCATTTTCTTCATGCTCTCCACCGAATTTCCGGGCACTAAGGATACATTCTGTACCGTAATGTTCGGATGCTTGGCATGAAAAGCAACGATCATCTTTTGCCGCGCGGTTTGATTGGATTCATTGTCCCAAGTGTAAAATTTAAGGACGACAGGCTTTGCACCTGTTTGGGCGGCAGTTCGGGCCGCACCTGCTGCTGCCGCAGATTCTGCAGCTCCTGTATCCGTACCTGTACTGCAAGCGCTTAAAAGTGACATTGTCAACAAAGCGCCGCTAACGAAAACTGCGCGTTTCTCTTTCATGTGACATCCCCCACTACGCTCAATGATCGATCCTTCATCCTTTGATTCCGCCAAGCGAAATGCCTTTGATCACTTGCTTTTGCAAAATGATAAAAACAATGACTAAAGGGAGAATGGCAGCAACTGAGGCCATCATCAACACCGCATAATTATCGGCATATTCATTTTTAAAAAGCTGCAAGCCCAGCGGTATCGGATATAACCGTTTCGAAATTAGGAAAATCAGCGGATTCTGATAATCATTCCAGACCCAAATAAACTTCATAATCGCCACCGTCGCCAAAACCGGTTTGGATAACGGCATCATGATTTGTACATATATTCTAACATATCCGGCCCCGTCCATCTTCGCCGCTTCAAGAAATTCACGATGAATGGAGACCATAAATTGTCTGAGCAAGAATGTAAAATACGTCGTCGAGAACATCCCCATGAGCATTAATCCGGCATGCGTGTTATAGAGGTGCAGCCATGTGAGCAGCAGGTAACGTGGCACCAGAGTCGATTCGGAAGGGATAATCATCAACGAAAGCAAAGTGGCAAATGCCATGTTGCGGCCACGGAATTGCAATTTCGCAAACGCGTAAGCTGCCATAGATGCGAAAATCAACGTTGCCAGCGTAATCGTTAGAGCCAGCTTGAACGAATTATAATAAAACAAAGTGAACGGAACGCTGCCCAGCCAAACTTCCCGGAAGTTGTCGATCAAATTCCATTTGGGGGGTATCCACTGAATCGGGAAAACCATGACATCCTTCTCATACTTAGCGGCTGCCGAAAGCATCCAAAGCAGCGGCATAAGAAATACGAACGACAACAGTCCCATGAGCAGCGTCGTGGTCCACTTTGATATATGTGATTTATTCGATAGCAACCAAGCCTCTCCTTCCCGCTACTCGTAAGCGGAGTGCCTCTGCAGTTTATATGTCATCCAAGTGACGCCACCAATCACAAGGAATAGTGTCCAAGAAATCGCTGAAGCGTAGCCCATCCTGAAATTTTGAAAACCTTCTTCATAGATCCGGTACACCAGCACCGTTGAGGAATCGTTCGGCCCCCCGCCTGTCAGAAAAGCGATTAAATCAAACACTTTAAAAGATGACATCAATGTCGTAATCAACAAGAAGGATGTTGTCGGAGCAAGCAATGGCATCGTGATGCGGAACAATTGCTGCAAGAACGAGGCGCCGTCCATCTCCGCAGCTTCATACAGCTCATCCGGGATCTGCGTCAATCCGGCCATAAAAATAATAATTTGATAACCAAGGGCAGCCCAAATCGCGATAATCATGACGGCTGTTAAGGAAAAGTGCGTATCCGCCAGCCATTTCGGAGGATCAACAACCCCCAACCCCATCAAGAACTGATTGATCGGCCCAAGGGATGGATGATACAGAGCGCTCCAAATCGCGCCAAGCGCCGTTATCGACGAGATATACGGGATGAAAAAAGCAATCTTAAAATAGCTTTGACCAAACACTCTGGCATGTATAAGAACAGACAAGATCAAAGCAAGAAAAAGCCCTATAGGCACTGTAATTGCCGTATACGTTAAGTTGTTTTTTAAGGCTATATAAAACTTATCGTCCTCAACCAGCATTTTGTAATTATCCAGTCCTACCAGCTTGATACTTGATAAACCCCCGACTAAATTCCATTGGCAGAAGCTTAGGAACAAGGAAAATACGACCGGAAATACGCCGAGCACCAGCATACAAAGAAATACGGGCGATAGAAATACCCATCCCGCTAACGCTTCTTTTCTGGACTGGTTCCATAACATGCCGTTCACCTCTATATGGGTAGATTGTATAAATCTACTATATAGCTTTTTCAATTACGCTTATGAATCTCATATTTTACTGATTTGTGTACTATTTTTACCTTTTACTTTGAAAATAAGGATAAACGACTTCGTCGTCCTTTTAGGACGAGTGTGTTTGTCAAGGTAGACCCCATATTGACTCCCTTTCTCTTACCCGTATCGGACATAGCAGCCGTTATATTCACGAGAAGCGTCGTGTCTCTCTCCTTACGGACACCACAATCCCTATTTGCCGATTTCGGGGTGAAATCCGTCCCCAAGTGAACAATTAGCAGCGCAGATGTCCGTTACATGTTCAAAGAGGTTCTTTGCCATCGAATAATAGCCACTCAGTCCGTTAGCGAGAACAAAAACTGCGCTGCCGCCATTTCGTGCGGTTCCGAGTCACAGTGTTAACTTCAACCTGCTGCCCTCTCCTCCTACTTTAACGCTGAAAAACGACGTCTCAGCTGCCGCATCGGGGATGGAGGGAACTCTATTCCCTTATTTCGGCGAAAAGCTGAGTCTCGGCGCCCGAGGGGGAACTACAGGTTCTTATTTCACCTCAAAGCCCCACCTATCTGCTCGAAATGGTGGAATAGAGGACTCAAGTTCCCCTCCCCTTGCCTAGAGGGCTTTTCCAGCAAAATAGCGCCCTGTAGAGGGCTATTCATATCCAAAAAATAAAACGGCCGCAAGCTTATTCAGACTCGCGGCCGCTCTTATATGCGATTAGCTAACGAATTATCCGAGAATCAATCTCGCTAGTGCCGCCAAGTCTAGGATGTCGATAACGCCATCGTTGTTGATATCCGCTTTTTTATACAGATCCCAATTCGGATCGGCGGATGTTTTGCCATAGTATGCAGCCACGATAGCCAGATCTCCAATGCTGATTTTGTCATCCCCGTTCGTATCTCCCGGTATTGAAAGAATGACAGAGTTCTTAAAGATTTGCAGCGCACCGGTTAATGCTGTTGTCGCTTGTTCCACCTGCTGCTGGGTAACGGAACCATCATTCACGACGGATTGAGCCTTGTCGATCGCTGTTTGCAGAGCAGCTTTAGCCCCGGCCGGATATTGGCCAGCGCGTGTGCCTTCAACAGCAGCATCATGCTGAGCTTGAGCGTCTGCAATAAGAGCAATGAGTGCCTCTTTATTGATCGGAGCCGCAATTTGCACGCTGTATGATGTACCGGCAATGTTCTTTTCCACGCCATTCTCATTGGCGAAAACAACATCTGACAGCGTTACTGTCGCCGGCACGGTGGAGGAGGATTTCGCTCTCATGTGAAGCGCCAGCAGCTCACCGCTAGCCTTGCGATCTCCTCCGACCAGTGCAGATAGGATTCTGACTTTGCCCGGTTTTTTTGTTGCATCCGATATGGCAACGATTTTCAAATCATCCAGCAGAGAATCTGCTGATAGCAATTCCATTTTCTCCGGGTCATACGTAAAGGTTAAATCTTGTGCATATACGCTCTCAGTCACGCCAGATACCCGGTAGGTGATATCGAACGACTGACCCGCAGTAACGGTCGAAGGACCGGCTAACAAAGTCTGTTCTTGAACATTGTAAATTTCCGCTTCCGCCAGCTGGAACCGATAGTAGATATCGTCATGAGGCATAGCTCCAAATTGTGTGACAACAACTCTCACATATCTGGCCTGTTCCGTATTAAAACGGTATACCTGCGCTCCATCATCCACATTCGACTGCCCTCTGACTTGTTTCACGGTCTTGTATTCCCCGTTCTCCAATTTCACTTGGATATCGAAATCAACCGGGAAGGAGGCGATTTTCCCATCCGTCGTCTTCGAATCCGTCCTCGGGTACAAAACGAGATTGTTGAAGGATTGCACGCTGCCTAAATCAATTTCGACCCAGATTGGATTTTTCGTTGCATCCGGTGAGGTGAAGCCATTACTGGAATATTTCAGCTCCAGATTTCCGTCAGTCAAATTGGAAATATTCCATGTAGGAGCGGCTGTATACGTATTATTGCTGCTCGCTTTTTTCCCTAAAGCCAAATTAGCGCCATTAGATACGAATAGGGAAAGCGAGGATGAAAGCGTGACATCCTGATAAGTGACTTCTACGTTTATTTTGACATTGCCAAATCCAACTGCTTTCAATTTACCTGACGCATCTACAGTTGCCACATTTGCATCACTGCTTTTGAAGGTAGTCTTAGCCTTAGCCAGATCTATGGCGACGCCATTCTCTTTTTTCGCGGTTACGTTCAGTTGAGTCGTGTCGCCTACGTTCATTTTCGTTTGATCGCTGCTTAAGCTGACAGAACTCATCGGACTTTCGGCAATCGTCAGCGTGGAAGTGAACGAATAGGTGCCGGAACCTACCTCATACACGGCTTTCCCGCCGTCCATTTTCACAAAACGGATGCCTTCCGCTTCGCTAATGCTTTTCCCGCCTTCTTTAACCGTTGCTTGATCATCCGTCGGTACATAGACCGTCGCTGTCGTATTCGCCGGAATCGTCACATTCAGTTTGAAACTGTTCCCGTCGAGGTTCCAACCGCTGGCAATGGTGCCGTAGATCGAGTCATATTCCGCTTTCGCATATTGGAATTCCCCGCCCACAGTCGGCTGTATGATCGTATGCTTGAATCCAGGCTGAGCAGGATCAGCTTCGATTCCCGCCGCATAACGGAACATCCACTCGCCTACGGAGCCTAACGAATAGTGATTAAACGAATTCATCCCGATATCGCCGAACCCGCCTTCTTTCGTATAGGAATTCCAGCGTTCCCAGATGGTCGTCGCACCGTTCTTAATGCTGTAGCCCCACGAAGGATACGTATCGTTCGTCAGCAAATGATACGCAACATCGGAGTAGCCGGCCTTTGTTAGCACAGGAAGCAAGTAACCGACGCCTAAGAACCCTGTTGATAAATGCCAATCCCGTCCTTTAATTTTATCGACGAGATATTTAGCGGCCAGCGGCTGTTTGTCCTCAGGAAGCAAATTCATTTGCAGCGCCAGCACATAGCTCGTTTGCGTATTGCCTTTAATACGTCCGTCTTTATCGACAAACTTTTGATTGAACGCTGCCTTAATATCGTTAAACAGAGCTTCATATTTTTGCGCATCCGCATCTTTGTTAACAGCCTTCGCCATTTTGGACAAAAGCAGTGTACTATACGCAAAATAAGCCGTGTTTACTACATCTGTCGGCGTATTATCATCCACATTCAGCCAATCGCCGTAACCGCCCTCCGGGCGAATTAATCCACTGCTGTTCTTTTTCAAATAATCAATCCATTTGACCATGGCGGGATAGTTATCTTCAATGACGCGCTTATCGTTATACATTAAATATACCGTCCAAGGAACGATAACCCCGGCATCCCCCCAAGCATTGCTCCCTTTACCTACGATCGAAACATAAGGTGCGACATCCGGGAATGCGCCGTCTGAACCTTGGCCCGATACCATGTCTCCCATATATTTCTCAAAGAAAGTCATCGTGTTCATGTTGTAGCTGGCCGTTCTGGCAAAAATTTGCGCGTCTCCGGACCACCCCATTCGCTCATCGCGCTGCGGACAATCTGTAGGAACGCTTAAGAAGTTTCCTTTTTGCCCCCAAACGATATTGCTGTATAGCTGATTCACCATACTGTTCGAAGTCTCAAAGGTTGCCGACGGCTCCGTATCCGAATGGACGACCACACCCGTGATATTATCCAATGTCGGAACGCCCGGATATCCGGTGACTTCTACATAGCGGAAACCATGGAACGTAAAATGAGGCTCATAAACTTCGTTGCCGTCACCTTTCAGCGTATATTCATCCGTCTGCTTCGCCGTCCGCAGGTTGGCTGTGTAAAGTGTGCCGTCATCGTTCAACATTTCACCGAAGCGCAGCTTCACTTTGGAGCCGGAAGGTCCGTTTACTTGCAGCCTGGCCCAACCTACCATATTTTGACCCAGATCAAAAATATAAGCGCCGGGCGTCGGCTGTGTAATGACTTTCGGCTTTAATTCCTGAGTCGCATGAACGGTCGGACCGATTTGCGCGATCAGTTTGCCTTTAAAATCATTCGCAACTCCTGCCGCGATCCATTCTGTATCATTGTAGCCGGGTTTATCCCATGATTGCAGGTCATTCCGGGCATCATAAGCTTCTCCCATCAGTATATCCGATGAAAGAATCGGTCCTGCTGTCGAAATCTTCCAAGATGAATCCGAAACGATCTGATCTTTCGTCCCATCCTGATACTCAACATTCATTTGCAGCAGCAGTTCCGGCTTCTCGCCATAAACATGATCGCCAGCCATCGCCACATGCCCGGAATACCAACCGTCTCCAAGCAAAGCTCCCAGCGCATTGCTGCCATTCTCCAGCATCCCTGTGACATCATAGGTTTGATATTGAACGAATTGATTGTAATCCGTCCAACCAGGGGATAAATGATCGACCCCGACACGCTTTCCGTTCATACTTAGTTCGTATAAGCCGAGCGCAGTCGCGTACACAGTCGCTTTCTTCACAGGCTTGGTGATTTGGAATGCTTTACGAAGTTGCGGCACATGATTGACATTCTTCTTAAAAACAACATCATTGGACAAGTCCCCAAGCACTAATTGACCGTTTTCTATACTCCCGGCGTCAAACACATTCTTCGCAGGATCGGAAAAATCATCCGAAAACAGGACGTTTCCATCCGTATCTTTAATCAGGATATTATCAAAGCTGGCGCGTTCGCTCGTTCTTGAATCCTTGTGCTCCCTAAAACCAATTTTGCCGAATGAAAAATGGCTGTCCGTTAACGTATCGGCAAGCTGCCCGTTGATATAGGTCGAAATTTGACTGCCGTTCACATTGATTGTCAAGTGATGCTGCGTGTTGAGCTCCTTGCCTTTAGGGATGATCGTAGAAATGTCGACTTCCTTCAGCACTTGACCGCCGGGATTAAAAATGTGCGGCCTGAATGTCATGTATGACTTTTCTTTCGTATTGATTTGCCACATATAGAAATGCGAGGAATCCTGTCCGCCGAAAATAAATCCGGCAGCGTCCTGTAAGATCGTAAAATCGAGATCGATCGTATACTTGGATATGTTCGGCATTTGCTCTTTAGGGAGTGTAATCCATTTGGCCTGCCAATCTGCCCCATTCAGCAAACCCATTTCCCACCACGCCTGCACGCTCCAATCGGACACCTGGTCGTTTTTATCCCAAATCCGTACCTTCCAGTAATAACGGCTGCTGGATTTCAACGCTTGACCGGCATACTCCACGTTTGCCGATTGATCGGATGCCACCTTTCCGCTATCCCACACATCGCCTTGATCCTGTGAGAGCAGCTCCGGCGTTGAAGCCACCAGCACTTGATAGGCGGTCTGCTTCTGCGACCGAGCGTCTGCTCCCATCTGCCAGCTCAGCCGTGGTTTTAACGTATCCAAACCTAATGGATTGACAGCTTGCTCCGTTTTCAAATTTTTAACCCGGAACGTGCCTTCCGCAACATTAGCATCGTTAGGAGCGTTAGCAGCATTGCTCTCACTCGCAAAAGTCGTCGCCGGCACTAGCAAGGCAGGCAGCAAAGTGACGACTAGCAAAGATGATAGCGCTCTCTTTTTAAAGTTTTTTTGCATGTTACGCTGGTTTGCCATGATTATTTTTACCTCCGTCTTCAATTTTCTTCCTTTCGAATGCCTCTTCGACATCTTGTATTTATTATAAAGTAATGGTTTTCCCACTGAATAGGCATCCAATCTTTGGAATGGGTGTATATTCTTTATCTTTTAATCCAAGGTGAATCTATGGAAAAAGGAGATAGGGGATCAGCACATAAATCTTCGTGCCCTTTCCTAGTAAACTCTCAATTTCAATGCCATAATCCGATCCATACATGAACCGGATACGGCTATGCACATTGATTAATCCAATGCCTCCATTCGAAGGTGTTTGCGACATATCGGCAAGTCTTGCTCGAAGCTTTTGCAGCGACTCCTCCGAAATGCCGGCTCCATTGTCTGAAATGATCATTTGTACGCCTAAATCGACCCCTGTAATCTCAATGCGTATGTCCGTAGGCGAATTGCTTTTCTCAACAACATGCCGGATCGAATTTTCAACAAGCGGCTGCAGCGTAAATTTAGGCGCGTAATACAGCTCCATTCCGGGCCTAACATCTATTTGGTATGAACATCTGCTTCCATACCGCAATTGCTGGATATAGAGATAATCGGATACATGCTTAATCTCATCTCCAATCTGTACGATATCTCCTCTCTTTGCTGCAAACCGGAGCATTCTGCTTAAAGCGGAAATCATGCTTGTCGCCTTTTCTTGATCCTCTCCTTCAATCACCATTTGGATAGACTCCAAGGTATTGTATAGAAAATGCGGGGAGATTTGATTTTGCAAAGCGGCCAATTCCGCTTCCCTTTGGCGGATTTCTACCTGATACACCTTTTGAACCAGCTCTTGAATACGCTGAACCATATGATTAAAGCTGTATCCGAGCTCACCGATTTCATCTTTTTGATGAATCGGGAAAGAAACATCGAAATTCCCTTTCTCTACCTTCCGCATGAGCCGCTGCAGCGTTCGAATGGGACTCGTCACCGTTTGGGAAACAAAGGCGGAAACGATCGCGACGACGATCAAGCAAATGGAAAAAACGGCAATCGTCACATTGCGGATCCAGATCGTTTCTTTGGTTAATTCCTTTATGGGATTAATCGTGACCAAGGTCCAATCCGTATAATTGGAATGATTAGCGCTGACGAGCATTCGCGTATGATTGACTTCCCTTACAACCGTACCGTTCTCTAGCGGCAAAGCGGAGGACTCCCATGTGCTTTTTCCAATTAAATTTTTATCGTTATGATAGACGATTTGGCCCAACTTGTTTGTAATAAACAACATGCCGTTCGTTGAAAACGGAATCTGATCGCATATTTTGGAAATCTCGCTGAGATTGACAATGAGCAGCACCGTACAAAGCGGGTTCATGTTATCGGCATCGTAAATTTGCTTATAAATCGAAATGTAATTCGGATTATCTTGAAAAACCAGCTTTTGCTGACCCGGAGGCAGAAACCATGGCTTGCCTTGAAGATCCATCTCTTGTTGAAAGGGATTTTTTTCTTGTAAAAAAGCGCTCCCCACATAACTGAGCCGTGAGCTTGAAAATACGCGTTTGCCCGACTGCACAAAAACAGCGATGACATCCTGATGCCTGCCGTTAACAATGTTGTTTGCCAAATACGATTGCACAAAAAAAGCGTCTTGTTCGCTGGATGAAGTGGATCCCGACTGTTTTTTCCGTAAAATAGCCATGACTTCATTCGATCTGGCGATAACGTCAGGCGCTGCGTACAGCTCCGACATATACTTATCCATATTGAAGTTGGACTGCGTTAAGAGCGCAGGCACATAGCCGCCTACATTTTTTTCGATGGACTCGACATATTGTTGATAAGAAAAATAGCCCAAAAACAAAAGCGGGAAGGCGACGAGAGTCAGATAGGTGATAAATAATTTCGTGCGAAATTTTATCGTTATCTTCTTCATCTAGCCTTCCCCCCTGCCGAATGAGACTTTGATCGGACAACTTTTCAAGCGCCTTTGCTAACGGATGGCTTAATCCATTTGCCCATGGATGCGAACTTACGAAAACCCATTGCATGCTGAATTAGTAAAACGAGGATCAGAATGCTGCCTTGAATCACATCTTTAATAAATGGAGCCACGTTCATGAGATTCAAGCCGTTGGATAGAATGGCAAAAATGCAGCATCCCAGCATCGTTCCGATCATTTTTCCTTTGCCTCCGGAAAGTACGGTCCCGCCAAGCACAACGGCCGATATGCTCTGCATCAAATAAATAGATCCCATATCGGCTCGTGCCGTGGCAACCCGGGATGTCATAATGATCGCTACGATTCCAGCCAGCACTGCCGCTATCACATAGACCCCGATTAACACTTTGGTTACCGGGATTCCGGAGAATTTAGCCGACTTCTCGCTGCTGCCAATCGCATAAACGGATCGTCCCCAAGGTGTGTATGCCATGACGAAACCCATTATGAGAATCAATACAATCAGAATGATGGACTGTACAGGGATTCCAACCACCGTTCCTTGTCCCCATATATAAAAGGATTCCGAAAATCCGGAAAATGCCTTGCCTTTACTCAACACGAGCGCAATGCCGTTGAAGAACGTCATGGTGGCCAGTGTCACCAGGATCGGCGAAATTTTTAATTTTGCTACGAAAAATCCGTTAAATAATCCGCAGCATACCGCTGCCACGAGTACAAGCGGAATAACGACGATAACCGGCAGTCCTTTATTGAGAAAATAACCGGTAATTACAGCGAGAAGACCGACGAGATTCCCTAAGGACAGATCAATCCCTGCCGTTAGAATGATCAGTGTCATCCCTAATGACAATATGCCCAATTCGGCCAGCTGCACCGTTACCGACAATAAATTGTCCACGGTCAGAAACACATCGCTTTGCAAGCCCATATAGACAAGAAGAGCAAGCAGCAGGAAGAAAAGCAGCATTTCATTCGTAAGCCAGTTCTTTTGCTTCATGCCCTGGCCCTCCTCATCGATTTCATTTTGCGGTTAAGCACGTCTACGGTAATGGCCAACAATATGACCAGACCTACAACAACGTTCTGCCAATACGTTTCAACATGAGCCAGTACCAGCGCGTTATTGATCAATCCAAGGAACAAAACGCCTAGTACAGTTCCGAGCACCGAGCCGCTTCCTCCCATAATGTTGACGCCCCCAACGACTACCGCTGCGATGATGCTTAACTCAAATCCAACTGCCGCGTTAGGTTGAACACTGCCTTGTATGGCTCCGTAAACGACAGAGGCAACTCCACAGACAAGACCCATGTACATATATACAAAAATTTGCAATCTTTTGACGCGAATACCGATGCGAACGGCGGATTCCTCATTTCCGCCAAAGGCATAAATTTGCCTGCCGATTCTCGTATATCTTAGTAGCAAGCCGCTGATGAGGGCAATACCCAAAAAAATAAGAAAGGACAGCGGCAATCCCAAAACCTTCTGAGCGTTGATATTGCTGTACCAAGCCGGGAAGCCGACAATCCATTCGCCATTCGTAGCTTGCAGAATAGATCCGCGGAAGATTCCCATCGTTCCTAACGTGACGATGATCGCGGGAATTTTCCCGTAAACAATAAATAAGGAATTCAGCAAGCCCAGAACGAGTCCGCAGGCTGCGCCAAGCAGAAATGCAACATACAGATTGGCTCCCGCCGAGATGACATATTTGGCTACGATGACGGATGACACGGCTAAGATGGCGGCGACGGATACGTCGATTCCTCCTGTTAGAATGACGATCGTCATCCCTACGGCCATAATGCCGAGAACGGAATTCGTGATCAGGATATTCGTAATATTACCGGAGGTCAAAAAATTCGGCGTAATCATTGTCATAACCAGTGTGACTAGAATCAGCAGCAGTGCAACGCCGAATTCTCTACTCGTGAGCAGTCGCTTCATCCTGCTGTCACCTCATCTTTAGCCACTTGTTCTTCCCTGCTGATTCCCGGCACGGCAAGCTTCATGACGGCAGCTTGCGTAGCTTGCTTAGCGTCCAGCTCGCCGGCAAGCCTTCCTTCGCACATGACCAGAATCCGGTCGCTCATCGAGAGAATCTCCGGCAATTCCGAGGAAATCAGAATCACCCCCATGCCATTTTGAACCATTTCATTGACTGCTTTATATATTTCAGCTTTCGCTCCGATATCAACGCCATTGGTGGGCTCATCCAGAATAAGAACCGAAGGATTGGTCGCAATCCATTTGGCAAGGACGACTTTTTGTTGGTTTCCTCCGCTTAGCTTAGCGACTTGAATGTGAGGGAAGGGCGGCCGAATCGATAACTTTTGAATATAGTTTTCTGTGATGGTACGCTCCTCTTTGGGCTGCAGCAGCCATCTAAAGCGGGCAATTCTGCGCATTATACCAAGTGTCGTGTTGTGCGCCATGGACAATTTCATCGCTAAACCTTGAATTTGTCTGCTTTCCGGCACTAAGGCCAATCCCGAATGGATGCATGCGCTCACCGACTTCAAATCAATGCGCGCGCCTTTCATGGTTACCGTTCCTTGATCCGGGGGATTCAAACCGAATATCGATTCGGCCAATTCGCTTCTTCCCGCACCCACTAAGCCGGTAATGCCGACAATTTCCCCAGCCCTTACCGTAAAACTTACATTCTCGAATTGTCCCCCTTTGCTCAACTGATTGACATTCAGCAATTCTTCTCCGATGTGAACGGGCATTTTGGCATATAAATTCGTTAATTTGCGGCCGACCATGAATTCCACAAGAGCTTCCTGCGTGAACTCACTGAGCGAGCCTGATGTGATATATTGTCCGTCCCTTAACACCGTAGCCGTGTCGCAGAGTCTATAGATTTCATCGAATTTATGACCGATAAATAAGATCGCAATGCCATTACGCTTTAATCCCATCGCAGCCTGAAATAAATAGCCGACTTCCATTCGGGACAATGAGGAGGTCGGTTCATCCATAATGAGCAGCTTGCAATCGCTGACCAAAGCCCGCGCAATCGCAACCAACTGCTGTTTGCCTACGGATAATTCCGACAGCTTGGCATTCAGATCAAGCTTTATGCCTAAGCGGTCCAAAGCGGCTTGTGCCGTTGCATGCATTTTCTTCCACGAGATGATGGATGTGCTCTCTTCGTCGCTTTCGCCTAAAGCGATGTTTTCCGCAACGGTCAAATTAGGAAACAAGCTCAAATCTTGATAGATCACCGTGATACCTAGCTTTCTAGCTTGCGTTGGACTCTGGATGACGATTTCCTTGCCTTCAATCCTAATTTTGCCGAGATCCGGTTGAATCACCCCTGCCAGCACTTTGATCAACGTGGATTTTCCCGCTCCGTTCTCTCCGACGATGGCATGAACTTCCCCTGTTCTAACTTGCAGCGATACGCGATCTAGTGCTTTCACTCCAGGATATTGTTTGGTTATCGCATCCAATTCCAACCATAATGAATTTGTCACAATAGGCACCCCTTTCTATCAAAATAATGACGGAATCCCTAACCTCTAACGATTAGGGATTCTTTGTCTAATACGTTAACTTAGAAGTCGTATTGGTCCACGTTATCTTTGGTAAAATCGGTCGGTTGTCCCATGATGAGCACTTTCCCCTTTACCGACACTTTGCCTACATTTGGAATGTCTTGCCCGTCTGTCAGCGTTTTCCCGTCCAGCATATCTTTGGCTGCAGCGACGGTTAAGTAACCAAGTTTTTTCGGACTCCACAGTGTCGCCATTTGAGCGGAATTGTCCTTCAAATATGGTTTCATCAAGTTCGGCGTAGACAAGCCAACAACTTTAATTTGACCGTTCTTGTTCGCCTTTTTCACAGCCTCGGCAGCGCCCGGAACGGCAGCCGAGCTGTTCCCGATAATTCCTTTCAGATTCGGATACGCAGAGATCAGATTTTGCGCTTGCGTCAGCGCTTTTTGTTGGTCGTCATCGCACGGTACGACAGAGGCCAGCTTCATTTTCGGATACTTTTCAGCCGCTTGCTTTTTCATATAATCCATCCAAGTATTCAAGTTGCCGGCTGTCAGAGACCCCGTGATGATGGCAAACTCGCCTTCTTCTCCCATTTGCTGCGCAAGCGTGTCCATAATATGTCTGCCTAACGCTTCATCGCTGGTTTGACTGACGAACAGATCCCGCGCATCTTCTTGCGCATCCGCATCCCAAGTCAATACTTTAATGCCTGCCGCTTGCGCTTTCTTGAGCACCGGAGCAATCGCCGTAGGATCGTTAGCCGAAACTGCGATGGCATCTACCTTTTTCGTAATCAAATCTTGGATGAACGTCGACTGTTGGGCGGCATCCGCTTGTGTTGGGCCTGTGTAAATCACTTTGATTCCCAGATCCTTCCCGGCTTGCTCAGCTCCTGCTTGTGCGGAGTTAAAATAAGGAATGCCTACAAGCTTAGGGACTACAGCAACCGTGAGCTCCTTTTTGGCTGCCGTGGTCGCAGCAGGTTTGTTTTCAGCGGTAGGGGAATTGGTCGTCGTTACGGAAGTGCTCCCTCCGCTGGAACATCCAGCAATAATTGACATTGCAAGAAAACTGCCTAGCACCGTACCGAGCATTTTTTTGGATTGCAACATTTTTGTTTTCCTCCCTTTTGTGTCTAACACATCTTATTTACAATTTAATCTTAATAGAGGCGGAGGAGCTTATATAGATATCCTTTTTTTAGATTACGGTCACATTCTTTGGCTCTTCAATAAAAATGACCCGCCTTATGCCATTTGCGCAAGGACGGGCCTATCATTATTTCAGTTGGTTTTCCCTGTAATCCGTTGGTGTGCTTCCGAAATGCTCTTTAAACAGCTTGGTAAAATATTTCGGATTTTGATAGCCGACTTTACCGGCGATTTCGTTTAACTTTAATACTCTGTCCTTCAACAGCTCCCGCGCTTTTTCCATCCGTATGCGAGTTACATAATTCAAGAAGTTTTCGCCGGTTTGAATCTTAAACAAATTGCTGAAATAAGAGGGATTCAAATAGATTTCCCCCGCGACAACACTTAGCGTTAACTCATCGGACAAGTGCTGCTCGATGTAGGCTTTCGCCTTTTCAACAGGCTCTCTTTCGCTGAGATAACGTAAACTTTTTAACTTCCCGGCGATGAGCAGCAGAAACTGCAGCAGTTCTTCTTTTAGCTCCAAGACATCGGAAGATACCTGCATTTTCCTCCAAGTATTCTCGATATAGCTGGTGGACATGAGTTTCCCCGTATCGCGATCCTCCAGCCGGATTTCGTCAATTAAAATTGTGGCCCGCAGCATCAAGGAAAGTACAATGGCAGGCAAATCTCCTGAAAATAAAGCATTTTTCTTCCAAACAGCAAATAAATCGTCTACGAGGGTTCGGATCACGGCTTCATCAAATAGGCGCACCACGCTTAAGAGCTTGTTTTCAAGCTCCGACAGGCGCAAGGCTGTACTTTTGGATTCATGCAAATGTACGGAACTATCATGAGGCTGCTTTTCAAGCCAATGACATTTGCCGCCGCCTTCAAACAGTCTGCGCTGCAGCGATGCTCTGGCTTCCGCAGCAGCCTGTCCAATGGTCGATATATCCTCCAGCTCATTGCTCACGCCTAAACTTACAGTTACGGGGATATATTGCTTAAAAGCCTCTTGAAGCTTCGCCGTAAGCTCTTCGCAGATTAGTTTTATTTCCGCAGAGGAGGTTTCATCGGCATCCATTTCACTATCCTGCTCATCCCGTTTATTCTGATTGATCAGAATCCACCCCCAACCGTCTAAACCGTTCCAAGAGTGAAGAGAGATGGCGGACGCTGCGCTTTCTTCAAATACACCGCAAATATCGCGAATAATACCCGTCCTGACATATTCAAATAATTCATAGTCTCTTTGCGAATACAAATCCGTCCTTTGGACTCGGTCAATGGAGGTCGCAATAAGTCGATAGCGGCATAGAGGATTAAGAATTCCTTGCCATTCCTGTATGTGAGGAAGTCTGCTTGCATAGAGGACGGAATTCAAAAAGTTTCCGAGCTGGGAATCAACCAACTTCTGGGACTTGTCGTTCAGATCTTGCTGTAAAAACTGCTTTCTTCTATAGGTAGTCACCAGCTCCGTCATAGTATGCAATTG
This sequence comes from Paenibacillus sp. FW126-R14, assembly GCF_058789495.1. Lineage (NCBI taxonomy): Bacteria > Bacillati > Bacillota > Bacilli > Caryophanales > Paenibacillaceae > Paenibacillus > Paenibacillus sp. FW126-R14. The sequence continues at coordinate 66,863 of NZ_JBYTBS010000004.1, forward strand.
CTCACGAAACTGTTTTCGGTCAATCGGCTTTAAAATGTAATCGCTTGCACCGAGCTTCAAAGCGCTTCGGGCATATTCGAATTCCTCATACCCGCTAATCACCATACTGAATACATGCGGACGAATGCGCTTAACCTCAGACAAAAGCTCCAATCCGTCCATTTCGGGCATTCGTATATCGGTGATAATGAAATCAATTTCCGTTATTTCCAAGGAAATTAATGCCTCTTTGGCCGAGGAACAGGTGCCTATGACCTGAAAAGCCAACCCAGCCTGTTCGACCAGCCTCGCAATGCCGGTGCGAATTAATTCCTCATCGTCCACAATTAACACGCGTATAGGAACCACTTTCAACATCCTTCCTGTTTATTTGGATGGTTTTGTTATATACGGAATGCGGACTGTGATTGTTGTCCCTTCCCCTTCCCTGCTGGCCACAGTCACGCCATAATCGCCCCCATACAACAGTTGTATCCGGCTATGCACATTTAATAATCCGATCCCCTGCTTGGGATCGGGGAGCTGTTCGCCATGGAGTATAACTTGGAGCCTGCGCAGTGTTTCACACGGTATTCCCTGCCCGTTATCTTGAACCGAAAATTGGATACCCTCAAGGGACTTCGTGATTGCGATTTGAATCTGAGTTGGCGAGTTTGTTTTTTCGACAACATGGCGAATCGCATTTTCAACAAGGGGCTGTAAAATAAATTTGGGCGCAAAAAATGGATGAATACCCGGGTCCATCTCAATCTCATACTGACATCGTTGGCCGTATCGCATTTTTTGAATATATAGATAGTCGGTAATATGCTTGACCTCATCGCTTATATTTACAACATCGCCTCTTCTTGCTGCAAATCTGAGCATATGGCATAAGGCGGAAATCATATTGGAAGCCCTTACACCATCATCTAACTCAATGACCATTTGGATCGACTCCAGCGTATTATATAAAAAGTGCGGACTGATCTGGCTTTGCAAGGCTGCCAGCTCGGCTTCCTTTTGTCTGATTTCTACCTGATACACCCTTTGTACAAGCTCCTGAATCCTCTCGACCATGTGATTAAAACTGTTCCCCAATTCACCGATTTCATCCGTTTGATGAACAGGAAACGAAACACGGAAGTTGCCCTTCTCGACTTCCCGCATCAGCAGCTGCAGCGAGCGAATCGGACGGGTCACCGTTTGGGAAAAAAAGAAGGATATGAGAACGGATACAATTAAACATATCGAGAAAATCGCAATCGTAAAATTACGAATCCCGATTGTTTCCCTCGTCAGTTCCTTTACAGGATTAATCGTCGCCAGCGTCCAGTTGGTATATTCGGAGACGTCAGCGCTAACCATCACTCTCTCCCTATTGATTTTCATTTCGGAAGTGCCTTTCGAAAGCGATATTTCAGGCGTTCCTATTTGGCCGATGAACTGACTATCGTTATTGTATATCGTCTGTCCTACCTCATTATTAAGCAGAACCATCCCATTCTTTGCAAGCGGGATCCGATTGCATATTTGGGATATTTCATCCAAAGAGACGATGAGCAGCACCGTGCAAAGCGGATTCATATTTTCCGCATCATACAGTTGCTTGTAGATGGAAATAAACGGTTGGTTATTCTCGAACACGAGCTCGAGTCTTTCAGGAGGAACAAACAGCAGCTTGCCTTGCAGATCCATTTCTTGCTGAAACGGATTTTTTTCTTGTAGAAACGCGTTTCCTTGAAAGTTCAATCGAGAGCTGGAAAACACCCGGTTCTTCGATTGAATAAACACCGCGATGACATCTTGATGCCCGCCATTCACAATGTTATTGGCCAAATACGATTGAACGGTAAACGCGTCCTGTTCCATGACGGAAATTTTGTCCTGCTCCTTTTTCCGGAGGATCGCCATAACTTCGCCCGATCTTGTAACGACATCCGGAATGGATACGAGTTCTGACAAATATTTATCCATATTTGCGTTGGCCTGGTTTAATATCGCAGGAACGTATTCACCGACATTTTTCTCAATCGATTTCTCATATTGGCGATACGACAAATATCCTAGTACAAACAGGGGCAAAGAAACTAGTAGCAGGTATGTCATAAATAGCTTTGTCCTAAACTTGACCTGCAGTGTTCTCATTGTCGCACTCCTTGACCAAATATAGCATCTGTCCTCAGAATATGCAGTGAATCTATCTATTCGTCATAAGGAACAATTTTCCTGCGTTTCCATCGCACTAAAATTCAAAATGGGATAAAGTTGTTGTCATGATTCCGTGACAACAACTTTATCCCCTTACATTTACTCAAACATTTTAGCCGCCACAAACGCAAGATCCTTAATGTCAATCACGTTGTCGCCATTCACGTCCGCTTTCTTCGCCTGCTCCCAATCCGGACTGCTTGCATCTTTGCCATAATAGGCTGCTACGATGGCCAAATCGCCGATCGTCACTTTCATATCGTTGTTCAGATCGCCGGGAATGCCGGGAATCGGAGCCATGATGGCGATGCCGAAGCTTGAAGCAGCCGCTTGCGCTTCTTCGCCTTGCGCATCTCCGAGAACCGCCTTCGATACGGTGATGGTTCCCGTCGTATTGTGTTCCAAAGCCTTCGCTTTGAACGTCAGCTCCACAACTTGCGCATTGCCGCTAACCGCGTGGGCGATCCCTTGACTGACAAGGATCAATCTTAACTTGCCCGGAGACGGCTTAACAGTTTCCATAATGGAAACTCCGCCCATCAGCGACTTGGCGGAAACGAAATCCATCGTATTCGCGTCATATTCAACCGTGATATCTTGCGCCAATGCCGCTTGCGTCACGTTTTTCAACCCGAAAACAACGTTGAATGGCTCTCCGGCCGCGACCGTGCCGCCGCCCGTAAGCTCTGTCGAAAGCACCGCCTGCGAAGCCGCGATGTTGACCGTTACCGTTGCGGTATTCGACTCCGTTATACCGTCGCTTGCGCGGAACGTGAACGTATCTGTTCCGGTCACTCCCGGCGCTGGTGTATACGTAAATGCTCCTGCCACAGCATTCGTCACTACCGCCGTTCCTTTCGTACCATTGGTTGCGATAGAATACGTAAGCTCATCCTCATCCGCATCGCTAGCGCTGAGCGTACCCGAGACCGGCGTATTCTCCGTAGTCGATACCTGCATATCCGCCGCTAGCGGTGCATGGTTTTCAGGGCTGCTTAAAGTGATTTCAAGAACAGGCCGGTAAGCGGCAGTTGCATGCTCCCGGGATGCGTAAGTAATGTCGCCTTTCGAGCCTTGATTCGACGTGGAGGCGATCAGCAGCGACATTTTCTTATCGGCCGCCGCAATCGCTCCTTTCACTTGATTCGTCACATCAAAGTTGACGGGACTATAGGCTGCTGCAGCCGCCCAAGTCGCAAACGGCGCACCTCCCGCAGGCTTGTTGTTCCAGTTCACGGCTGTTTCTCCCCAGCTGTTATCGCTCACAAGCTGAGCCTGATTCGTTGTGCCGGCCATGCTTACGCCAACAGGAACGAGCGTAACTTTGGCACTCGCAATCGCACCTGTAATCGAAGCAAGATTGAATCTCAAGTACGATTGCCGGGCATACCCCGCAGCATCCTGTTTGGTCACCAAAGTATCTGCGGTTCCATAGTTCGTTCCGGCATATGTGCCGTCCCGGACATAAGCATCTGCTTCAGGCATCAGCTTAACGATTGGAACCGGTGCGGAGGACAGCTCGTTCGAAGTACCGCTCTCTCCCGCCGCATTGTAAGCTGTTACGGCAAAATAATAAGTTTTCCCGGTTTTCAAGCCCAAGACCGCAAATTGATTCGTGACGCTCACATCTCTAACATCGACCGTTTGGGTATAGACGCCGGGAGACGTGCCGTACTTCACCCGGTATCCGGCTGCTCCTTGTACTCCGCTCCAAGTCAACAGGACCTGTGAAGCACCGCCTTCTGTGCTTGCCAATACAGGCGTGTCGGGCTTAGAAGCCGCGACCAGATTGAACTTGGCTGTGAACGTCCTGCCGAATGCTCCGTTTGTATTCACCGACATCTTGATCGTCGGGCTGAACTGGGTCACGGTAATCCCGGGATCGAGGGAAACAATGCCGGTTGCGCTGCGGTTAATTTCCAGCTGAATCGTTCCCGTGTTCGCTTTCGTCGGATCGGAAATGCCGATATGGAGCTGCCCGTTCGATTCAAGCGTTGTAACCGATGCTTTTTGACTGCTGGTGAGGAGGGGTTCGTTGTTCGCATATACGGTTTTGGTCACATCGTTCCAGAAGTTGGCTCCCACTGCGTGCAGAGCGGTATCCATGACCGCATGGACATCCCCTGAATTTTCGAGAATTTGAATATCCGGGTTGGCCGCATAGCTCGCGGTTGCAGCCGCGTCTTTGCCTGGCAGCACGACATAGGCATATGAGGCATTCGCAGGCGATTTGCCATGATTGAACGCGAGGCTCAAGAACGGATTCGTCACTTGATCCGTGCTGCCTCCCGTATTGACCTGCTTCCATGTGCCTGTTCGGGATTCCCGCAGACCGGTTATGGTCGCAGTGCCAGGGAAATAGTAGCCGATATCGGAACCCGGAACGTTCCCGGCCAAAGATGCCCAATGTACATTGTTCATTTGTTCCGACCATCCGGCCCCGGCTGGCTTCGTCACACCGTCTACGGTCAACGGGTTGTCGCCATTTTCATTCAGTTTACGGTTTTCAACAATCGTTTCCACCGTGCGTGCGGCATCTGTACTCGCAATTCCCGAACCAAGGGCGACGATTTGATCGCCGAGCATGAACCACGATTTTTTACCTTGCAAAGGGCTTCCGGTATTTTGGGACAGCGAAAACTGCATCCCTGCAGAACCGTAAATTTGATCGACGGAAGAGCCTCCCACCCACGTATTCGGGTTCGCGTAGTTTTTCCAGTCCACCGGTGTTCCGCTGCCGGAACCGTCCGTAGTCGTACCCGGAAGACGGTACATATTGACCGTAGCCCAGTAATTGCCGCTGTACTGTTTCAAGTCGTTGTTGTACAGAGTCGTCATGCCGACCCCTGTGTACCAACCTTTTATATTTTCACCATTGCCATATTCAAAGGCGGAAACGCGTGGCGAAAACATGCTGATCCCTAGCCCGAAATTTTCACGAAGCTGGGAGACGCGATCCATGCCCGGAAATTGGTATTGACCTACCAGCTTGCCCTGGGGAGCGATCGACGGGTCGCTCATCAGCTTTTTGCCAAGGATCATCTCAAACATGCCCGCTCCTGTATAATAATTCGCGAACGTCGTATCGGTCGATATCCATTCCTTGACCATCCGCTTAATCTTTATCGCTTGTTCGGGCGGCGCCCCTTCTGCCAGACGAAGCAAGCTAAGGATGATGGACCGTCCCGTCGTATGATCATTCCCGCTTTGCCGCGAGATTCCCCGTCCTTTCAAGTTGTCCATGCTCGCCCCCATATAAATAAGCGGCTTGTAAGATTCCTCTACCCAGCGGTACACATTGGCCACATTCGGGTCCGTAATCCGCCATGAAGATCCGCTCAATACATAAAGCAGATCCGCCATTCTTCCGAGCAGCACATCTCCGTACCCGCCTGTATAGGCAACATAAGTATGCTGAATAAAAGAACCGTCCTCGTAAAAGCCATCTCCACTTTTTACATATAGAAAAGCGGGGCTCATCGAATCCCTGCCCAGTGTAATTTTGGCGCTCGATTTGCCGATCACGCCGCGCAGAACAACAACATAGGCTTTATCAAGCAAATTCGCGCCTGTTTCCACCACCGAGCTCACCGTTCGAATGCCGGGGTTCGGTACGAATCGGTCAATGGCTCTCATATAGTTATCAATTTGCGTCTGCGTCAAATCGTCATACATGAGCACCAGCGTGCTGTTGACGAGCTGAGGGGTTCCGATTTCCCAGTCCCACCAATTGTCATATTCGCTTTTGGATTCTTTGTACCGGTTGGCATACGCCCAATCCAAACCGCCGATAATATCGTTTTTGAGGCTTGCATTATGATAAAACGGAGAACCAATCGTCGTATAAGCAATCGCCATTTGATTCAAACGGGTATAATGCGAGGAAACCTCGGCGGATTTTGTCGTACTTTGCAGGTCTGCCCATAAAAAAGTCCGGTTCGCCGCTTTGTTCATCGTATCCCAATACCCTGTCTGATTCGTATTGCTCACCAAATCGCTCTTAAATGCGATGTTCGCAGAGATATCCGGATCATTCGGATCGTAAGCGTCTCCGCCTGTCAAATATGTAAACATTTTACCGCGAAGCACATCGTATTCGTCTACAGCACTGGAGGCCCCTAATGCAATCGACGGAGACTGCGGCAGTACAGAGATCATGACGAGCAGAGTCAGAACTAGGTGAATGGTTAATCTTTTTGCAAATGGATGCTGCCTGGATGTACCCTTCTTTTGTCTCATTAGTACCTCCTAAAGGTTCGTCTTATAAAAGAGGGGGAGAGCAACCCGCACTCTCCCCTTATCTTTTTACTCAATAATTTTAGCCGCTACAAAAGCAAGGTCGTAAATGTCAATCACATTGTCGCCATTCACATCCGCTTTCTTCGCCTGTTCCCAATCCGGGCTTGTTGAATCTTTGCCGTAATAGGATGCTACGATGGCTAGATCTCCGATCGTCACTTTCATATCGTTGTTAACGTCGCCTGGAATACCAGGAATCGGAGCTATAATGGCAATGCTGAAGCTTGAAGGAGCCGCTTCTGTTTCCCCGCCTTGCGCATCCCCAAGAACCGCCTTCGATACGGTAATGGTTCCTGTCGCATTTTGCGTCAAAGCCTTCGCTCTAAACGTCAGCTCCACCACTTGCGCATTGCCGTTCACCGCATGTGCGATGCCTTGACTGACAATGATCAATCTTACTTTGCCTGTCGATTGCTTCATCGGCTCTAGAATGGTGACACCGTCAATGACCGATCTTGCGGAAACGAAATCCATCGTATTCGCGTCATATTCGATCGTGATATCTTGCGCCAATGCCGCTTGCGTCAAGTTCTTTAAGCCAAATGCAACCTTGAACGACTCGCCGCTCGCTGCTGTACTGCCGCCAGTAAGCTCTGTCGATTGTGCCACCGGTGAAGCTGCGATGTTGACCGTAATGACAGCTGCTTCCGAATCCGCAATCCCGTCATTCGCCATGAATGTGAACGTATCCGTGCCTGTTGCGCCGGTGTTCGGGGTATACGTAAACGCTCCCGTTGCCGGATCGGTAATCACGGCGGTCCCTTTCGTGCCGTTAACAGCAATGGAATACGTCAGAGCATCCCCATCATAACGGCTGACAGCCAAGTTGCCGCTGTAAACGGCATCATGCACGGTATTCACAGTTGCACTTACGGCCGTAGGGTTCTCATACAGAGAGAGTGAAAAATCGTCGATATACGCTACCTTGCCATCGTTGCCCGCAGTCGTATTTTTCCAGGAGTAGATGTTGGCCGATGTATTCGTCGCGCCTGTCTTGAATATGACTTTGCCTTCGGAGTAGTTCAATGTGCCAATCGATTTGGAAATTTGCGTGCCGCCATAATTTTTGACGCCGATGCTTTGGGTATTTCCGGCATCCATAACTTTAATCCAGCCTCTGGCTACGTAGTAAGTGTTCGGTGTTAACCCGTTCACCACTTGTTCAGCGCCTGAATTGTTGCTAACAAATTTCACGGCATTGCTGCCGGAATGAACATGAGCCGGATCGCTGATGATGGCAGCGCCAGTCCCGTAGAACGAAGACCAGCCAGGAGGAGGCGTCGTTGTTCCTGCTTCGAATCCGCCGTTTTGCATCAGGTTGGACTGCGCAATCGCGATGGTTACGGTGCCGATATTGGAATCCAACAAGCCATCCGACGCTTTGAACGTAAAGCTATCGGTCCCTGTCACACCCGGATTAGGCGTATAGACGAACTCACCCGTACTGCTGTCTATAAGCCGAACCGTTCCCAACGCCCCGTTGCTCACGATAGAGAAATGAAGGAGATCGCCATCAGGATCGGTCGCAGACAGTTTGCCTGTTACCGGGCGGTCCGCTTTCACGCTGTACTTCGCATTTGAGATTAACGGACGATGATTGATTCCCGTCGTATCGCCTTGGAATTCGAATGCGCCAAGGTCCGCGAAGCCTTTATAAAGCGGATTGCCTGCATAATCTTTGCCGCCGTTATTGTTCACCGATATCCCTGCATTAATCGCAGGCGAGTCCGGTTGAAGTTCGTAAGCATAAGCGGTCAACAGCCCGCTTCCCGCTCCGCCCGGATGAACAAACTTCGGATCTGCCGTCACTTTGTTGGCATCGCTAGGTTCGTTGGCCGGATGAACCCCACCCGCCTCATAGAACACATTGTTGCTGAATAAAGCGTTGCTCCAACTGCTGTTCAGCCAGTTCGTAGGCGTCGAAGCGTTCGTATTATAGAAAATATTATTATAGAAGCTGTACCCGTTCTTCACTGTGTTGCCGGAGCCCATAATTTGGTTCTTACTGCCGTCGTAATAAAACACGTTATTATAAATGGAGCCTGTCGTTTTCTCGTCAAAAGCAAAATGGCGGAAAATGATCCCGTCGTTCTGGCTGACATTGTAGCGCAATACATCGTTCTCATTCGTGCCCATGAGGAGCATAAAGCCCATCGGATTGTCATGGCTGTAATTGTACTGGTAGACCGTATTGATCAGGTATTCGTCAAAATCATAAGCGCAGCCGTCCTGATTATTCGCCGGTCCTCCGGTAACCTCGTTATATTGGATCAGCGTATTCTTGGCGACTGCCAGCCAAATGCCTGCGATCGCGTTGCTGCTCGCCACCCGGGTTCCGAATTTGTTCAAATAGTTATATTCCAGTACAGCCCCGTCGGTATCCCGCAAAATAATACCGTCTCCGCCCACATCTTCCATTGTGTTGTGTCCGATATAAAAGCCTGTGTTCCAGTTGCCGTATTTAAAAGTAGCTGTCGTGGAAAAGGAATCGTCGCCTACATAGTTCGTATGAGCCGCAACGCGAATCGCGACGCGATCGACTTTGCGAATCGTATTATTTTCTATCTTTACATCATTGAATCTGGCCGCCGTAGCTTGACTCAAAGCAGCCGTGCCTTTCACGACGCCGATAATTCCGCCATTTTCTTTAGGGCCTGCGTTGTTATTGCCGTCAATATCATGGATATAGCAGTTTCGGATATAAATGTGGTTATACACCCGATCGCTTTCATTGGCATCAATGGTAAAGAAGATACCCGCTCTCAGAGCAGCCGAATCGTTATTCTCGACCGTGAAATTGTCATCATTCGTTACTTCCAGATTGTTGAGCTCCCAATATTCTTGATTTCTTAGGAAAACAGCTCCTGTATTGTAAGTCGTTGTTGAATTGTAGATCATTTTATCAAAATTGTTTCCTTGCCCGTTGATGACGGGCTTATTGCCTGTGCCGTATTGGTCGATCACGATCGGATTGCCATCGGCTCCAGAGCCTTTGGGCCATAATTGACCGTTCCATGAATCCCCTGCTTTAAGCAAAATTTTATCGCCAGGGATAAAGGTCGTGCCGCTGACTTTATTCAGCGTTTTCCACGGTGTTGCTGCGCTTAGCCCATCATTGGCATCATCTCCTGTAGATGAGCTGACATAGAAGGTATGGCTTCCCTGCCCCGAAATGGTGATGATGGCTTGACCGACGACACCGCTGCCGTCCTGCGCCGTTGCTTTTACAGTCACAGTACCGTTGGAAACGGCAGACAATAAGCCGGTGCTGCTGATCGTTGCACTTCCCGTCCCATTTTCTACGGTCCATGCTACGTTATTGGTCTCCGCTCCTCCTGGCTGGGCGGTCGCTCCCATTTGTAGCTGACCTGACCGGGAAGTTATCGCAGAAGCTCCGCCTGCTCCTGTCACAGTCAGCGATGTCATTTTGACATCAAACGTTAACTGCAGCCTATTGCTCTTTACGCCGCTTGGATCATTGGATGTCGCTTGAATGTGGACGGTGCCGGCTTTAACCGGTGTAAGAACACCTGTGTTCGAAATCGCAGCCACGTCTGTCCCATCCACAACAGCCCATGTGACGGTTGGATCTGCGGTGTCAGCCGGAATGACCGAGGCGGTAAGCGGAACAGGATCAAGCGTAGTGAATCTTGTTGCTCCCGATGGCGCTTGAATCGTTATGCCTGCCGCTTTTACGGTTTGTCCAGTGATCGTTACGTTCACGCTGTTGGAAATTTCCGGCTTGGCCGTCGAAGTTGCCGTGACCTTTACGGTTCCATTGGCCTTCGCCGACAATAGTCCGGTTGCGGAAATCTCGGCTGCATTCGTCGGTGTGCCATCTGTATTTTCTACTTTCCACACGACAGTTGGAGGTGCGCCGGCAGGAGTTACCGTCGCAGTCATTTGCAGCGTTCCTGTATCCGCTGTAATGGCCGTTGCTCCGTCTTGACCGGAGACCGTTAATCCTTGTAAATCTGCCGTCGTGACTGGGATCGATAATGGGGTCGAGAGGCTCGTACCAAGCTGTGTGGTTTTAATATCGTCATAGTAAGTTACCGTATTGTTAGGCGCCCAATTTCCTAGCAAAGCTACATATTGGTATTTGGTTTCTTTCGTTGTCGTTCCAACCAGCGTCCCGTCAATGTACATTTTGGCATCCGTACCCGAAGTGAGGTCCCATTTAAACTCATGCCAAGCTGGCGCCGTTCCTCTAGATACCGATGCAGCTGAAAAGGCAGAAGTCATAATTCTCGATACGAAATTAGTACTCGATCCCGTTGCGCCATCCCAATGTTCCCCAAGAATTAATCCATTGGATACATCGACAGCCCCAACAGGAGAACTTGTGGTTACTTTCGTCCCTACCCAAATATTATTCCGTGATTGGCCGGTTGGAGCCCCATTATAGAACCACGCCGTTACCGTGCCATTCAACGCTGCTCCCATATCAATTCTTTCGGTGTTATTGGCAGTACCAGCCCGATTAGCGCTGTATGAACCGCTATGTGCAGGAACACCGGCCCCGCTGCTGGCAATGACCGACGTATTGGTCGTGTTTGCCGCAGGATCATAACTGAAACTGCCTAAGTTCCCATTTTCAAAGCCTTCAAAATATTTCACATCCAGATACTTAACGTCCGCCTTAACATCGACAGGAACATTGCCCGCAGAGCCATCGTAGGTCAAAATACCCGTTGCATCGTTGATCGTGACGCCTTGAACGCTGGAGGAATAATGCACGCTGTTTAGCTGTGGATCCGTCGAGTTGGAAGCCGTCGTTTTCTTTAGCTCGACATTCGATCCGTCGCTCATGCGGGCCATGACTTTCAACTGTACTTGCTCGCCCAGCACCGCGATCTGCGATTTGTCAGCGACCACATAGGTGCTGACTACCGTCGGAATCGCCGACGGCGATGGGATGACTGCCGCATAGGCGGTTGGGCTGCTTATGACTGGAAATTGAACCACATTCATAGCCAAAAGTGAAACCACACCGAAGGACACAGTGCGTTTAAACGTTTTAATAAATGGCATCGTTCACGGCTCCTTTGTATCTTATGAGAAGCAATTGTCATCTCATATGATACAATATGTATTGTCCAATTCATGTGCATAATCTTTACTTTTTCGTTTAAATTCTTTACATCCATGGTGAGCGAAAAGTAGACCGGAGAAACTGCCTTCTCCGGTCTCCACACTTCCGTTTACTCTAAAATTTTCGCCGCAATCGCTGCAAGATCGATAATGTCAATGATGCCGTCTCTGTTCATATCCGCTGCTTTTACTTCCTGCCAATCTGGGCTGGAGGTTGTTTTGCCATAATGAGCAGCTGCAAAAGCAAGGTCGCCAATACTTACTTTACCGTCATGGTTAATATCTCCCGGAGTTCCTACGGTAATGTTTACCCCTACAGACGACACGGCTGCTGACGTTTCCACGCCTGCCCCGTCAGCCAACGTGGCGCTTGCCACAGCAATCGCTGCGGATGCCGGCTGCGAAACCGACTTCGCTCTAAACGTTACTTCAAGCAGCTGCGCATCGCCCGAAACCGCATTTCCAGCGCCTTCGCTAGCTAGAATAAAGCGCAATTGACCTGCCGTCTTCTTCGTATCGATAAGGCTTACTTTCTCTTTAACCGACTTGGCCGATACGAAATCCAACAGATTCGCATCGTAGTTCATAACAAGATCCTGCGCATACACTTGGCTCGTAACGCTGCCGACCCCCAACCGCACAACAAACTCAGTGCCTGCGTAGACAGAAGATGAGCTGCTGAGCGTTGTCTTCGCACTGGAAGGCACCGCTGCTTCCACTGTCACTTGACTTGTTGCCTTAAAGCCGCCGTCGACGCTTGTGGCCGTAATCGTGACCGTCCCTTTCTTCAGTCCGGTGACAATTCCCTTGCCCGCTGCACTCTCCACGCTCGCTACCGTAGGATCGCTGCTGCTCCAAGTCACGTTCTTGTTGCTCGCATTCGCAGGCTGTACAGCAGCTGTCAACGCGATTGTTTCTCCTTGCTTGACGGTTGCAGAAGACTTGTCGAGCTGCACGCCTGTTGCCGGAGTCTGCACTTCCGTATCCTCACGCACCGCACTTTTCAAGTTCGGCAGTGCTTCTGCGCCCTGAGCATTGGCGACTACCGCTGTTTCCAACGATGCAGAGGCATTCTCGTTCAGCGATGTCACTTGAAGCTTCAGCAATGCTGCATCCGGCGTAATGCCGTTCTCTGCGCTCAGCACGATTCTCGTGCGCCCGTTCGCCGACTCGTTTCGGAGTACCTTCACGCCCTCTTGCACAGGTTCTACGGCTGTCACATTCAAACCGTCCGTCGCTACCACGACGTCCATCGCTTTCGCTGCCGATGACAAGCTGCTAACCGCCAACTCATAATGCTTGAGCTGCTGCGTCGTTGGAGCGACCACTTTGGTCAACTGCAGATTCGGCGCGTCCGCTTTGTTCTGATCCTTCTGCGCTACGAACATGCCGTTAATCCCTTGCGAATCGCCGATTGTCCCGTTAATGCCCAGCGCCTTTAACACCGTGGCTGCCAAATCTTTGGTCGTTCCGCCCTGCAAAATTTTCTCCTTGCCCGTATCCGCAGCCACCGTTCTGCCGTTAGCCGCAAAGAAAATCGTTGTCGCCAGCGGTGAATCTTGACCGTGCGAAGTAGCGCTTCCCAGCGTCGTATTCGCATTTTCCGTACCTCCGCCGTGATCCGGCAGCATCAGGATGAGCGTATCGTTCAGCAGGTTTTTATCGCGAAGCGAGTTCACGACTGTGCCTACATTCAGATCCGTCTTCGTCAATTGCTCGTAATACTGCTTGGTATAGAAGCCGTAAGAGTGACCCGCATGATCCATATCATCGAATTGGATGAACATCAAGGCCGTATCCAGCGCTTTTCCGCTGGCCACATATTGGGCGAATGCAGCTGCGTCCACTTCGTCGCCTCCCGTGCCGACCTCGACACCGACTGACGGCTCAATATGACCGTCCACAATATTTTTCCATGTGGCAAAAGCCGCCAGCTTCTTGTTAGGAAGCGCTTCTCTCACCTTTTTAAAGACGGAAGGATAGGGTGAAGTTTCCGAATAATAGAACATGCCGCTATCGTCATTATTGATCTGATGCTTGCTGAAATCTACACCGTTCAGCATAGCTCCCCAGTTTGGCGATGAGCTTGACGGCAGTGTCGTTTTGGCTGTATAGCTTGCCGCCCCTTTCTCAATCAAACTCCGCAGGTTAGGCGCAATTTGCCGGGAGCCGACTTGCTCCTTCAATGAACTTGGCGTCTCCCAATACGGCGCATTTGGCATCACGGACACGCCGCCGCCGTCCATGCCGATGACGACAACCCTCTTGTAAGGAACATACTGCGCATTTGCAGCAATCTGTTTCTGCAGATTCTCCGAATTGCCCTGCGCCAGCGCAAGATCGCCTACCGTAATCACTCCGTCCTTATTCAAGTCTTCTGTCGCTTTCGGATGGATTTGAACGGTTTCAGGCTGCGATATAAACGTTTCATTTACCATTTTCGTCGTGCCGGTATAGAATTCAGCCTTGTTCACTTGAATTTGGCCTTGTCCGGAAGCTGCTTTCGTTCTGAAAAACACTTCGGAAATTCTCGATTTGCTGTATTCCAGCGGATTTGTTTGGCTGTAAACAATGCCTCCCGGAATGGTTAACTTCACAATGCCTGGCGTGGACGTATCCGCAGTTACCGCTTTCGTTGCACTTACAAATTCGAACAAGCTGCTGTCATAGGCCAGTTCGATAACGGATTTATCCACCGCCGTACTCATCGTCGGCGTGCGAAGATCTAAGTTGACTCGGAAGGTGCCCCCCTGTACGGCATGTTCAGCGCCAATTAAATTCAAGGAGCCGTTGAAATTATTATTCACCTGCTCCGGAGGCGCACTGCTAAACATGTCCCCGGCTTCCTGCGCCGTTACGGCCCGTTTGATGACCTGAAGCTCATCCACCTGCATGTCAAACGTATTCACAGCATACGCTCCCGTACCGTCGTTGCCGATCATTGTGGATAGCCCGGCATCGATCGTTCCCGTTCTGCCGGCAATATTCATGCTATTGGTGATGTTTTGATACAGTGTGCCGTTCTTCACTGAAACCGCCACGGGGACTCCGTCTTTATAGAAATCGGCCCGTCCGGTCGTTCGATCATGAGATACGACGATGTGATGCCATTTTCCATCAGCAACGTTCGGAATTTCGGCATCCGCCCTTGATCCGCCTTGTGTGTTGTAATTCCATTTCAAACTGTTATTCGGCTGTAGAGATAACACATAGCCCACATTGGCGCCGTTTGCCCAGTTTTTGTTCGAAATAACCGGCGGATCGCTCGCTACGCCAGGCGACTTCACCCAAAAGGCCAATGTAAAGCTCGTACCCGTGCCGAACTGAAGATTGGCTGGCTTGCCCAAATTCAAATATTGCCTGTTCGCACTCGTCGAAGTAAGATTGAGCGCCTTCCCGACTCTTCCCGGCAAATAGGTGGGATTCCCTGCCGGCGTAACGCTTGTAGCGTTTGCGGAGCTGTCGGCGGCATTGTCCTCAAACTTCAATTGGAGCGCTAAATCCGAAGCGGCAACTTCGGCATAGGCGGTTTGCGCCATGAACGGCAGCGCTGCCGGCAAACCTGTCGTTGCTAATAGTGCGGCTGTGAGCGTAGAAATGAAAACCTGCTTCAACGTGACTTTCATTTGGACATCCTCCCGAAATAAAATAATGGTTGAGCTGATTGCCGACACGCTTTACAAAACGAAAACAATACAAAAACACATAATAACAACCTGTTACAATGTGATCTTATTCGAGAGTTCGAAAATTGACAATACATTCGACAAAGGTTCCTACAATGCGAATTTATTCGGCTTTTTATTTTGGCAGCAGTGGTGCTGTGGACTCATTTTTTATGTTTTTTTTGTAAAAAAATATATGAAAAAACAGACACGAACTTAACAAAATACATGTAAGTTCGTGTCCATCGCAACCCTGTTTTACTCGATAATTCTCCTCGCAATGGCAGCCAAATCGAAGATGTCGATGACATTGTCGCCGTTGACATCGGCTTTCTTCGCTTGATCCCAATTCGGACTGCTCGATGTTAAGCCGTAGAAAGATGCCGCGATCGCAAGATCCCCGATGCTCACTTTGCCGTCGTTGTTGATATCGCTTGTGTCTCGCGCAATAGGCGTTATTTGAATGCTCTTCTCCGATGAGGCCAATTTCGTTTCCGCTCCCTGAGCATCGCCCAACGTAATGTCGGATACCGTGATCAGCCCTTCTACCGCTTGCGGCACCTGTTTGGCTTTGAAAATCAATTTCAGCAGCTGCGCGCTGCCCGTAACGCCATGTGCGGCGCCTTCGCTTGCCGTAATGAGGCGAAGCTTGCCAGTTGTGTTTTTCACAGTTGCAAGCAGCTGTATGCCATCCTGAACAGGGGCCGCTGTGACAAACTCCATCACGTTCGGATCGTACTCCATGGAGATGTCCTGCGCATACACGCTATTGCGCACATTGTTCAGCCCGAGGCGAAGCGTGATTTCCTCTCCTGCTTGAACCGCATCGTCCCCCCCTAATGCAACCGCAGTCTCCTTAGGTATTGCCTCGGAGGTTACTTTAAACTCTCTGACAATGACCCAAAAATTTTGCGTGTCGGTTACTCGTATGCGAACGAATCTTGCCTTCTGATTATCAACCGGAACGTTGATCTCCGATTGCTCTTCCAAAGTCGCAAGGGGCGTCCATGTCGATCCGTCCACGGAATATTCCAGAATGCCGTGATGAATATAATCGGACAGACTGCCGGATTTCCCCATGGATATTTGCACGTTCGTCACTTTGTGCGCTTCGTTTAAATCCAACCCGAGCACGTCGCCTACAGCCGGATTGCTGTTGCTCCAGAAATACGTATTGAGATCGCCGTCGAGCATTTTGTCAGGCGTATTTGTTTGGTACGTGCCCATCGTCGTAATGGGAAAAGGAGTTGCGGGAGCAACGCCCAGCCAATTGTCATTTTCCCGGATAGCGCGAGCGAAGAAGTCTTCGAATACTTGATTCGCTTTGACCTGCGTAATGGCGCTGATCTGCGTTTTGAGAGTATTCAGTGCCGTTCTGTGCGCTGCCGCCTGCTGCTTATTGTTGCGCTTCTGGGAAAGCAGCATTTGAGCGGCTTCTACGCCCGCTTTTCCATACAATTCGTCCTTATTCAAATAATAGGCGGTCTCTGCGATAAAGTTGGCGTTGCCCATTTTGCTGCGCAAAATCGCCGGTGTCATCTGCAGCTTCGTGAATTCGGAAATCAATTGGTTTACGCTTTCCGTTACCGCGCCGCTGCTGGTAAACGCAGTCCACAGATGATCGATCAGCGGACGCAAGGTTAGCGATTCCTTCGCATTCAAAGGAGACGAATAGTGATTCTCGGCAAAAGTCTTTAACGCCTCTGCGGCCTGCCCGCCCAATCGCTTAATACTTAGGAGCCAAGAGCTGTCAGGATCATACGCCTCAGGGTTCCACAAGTAGTCCGCGATGGAGAAGAGCGCGATTTTGGAGGCTTCCGCTTCATTCATCGGATTCGCCGTAAGGCCGATAATGCCATGATCGGCTAATCCGGCATCGCGGTTATACAGCGGACCTAAGTAAATCTTATCCCTTGCGTAATCGTTCACCGGGTAATTATCCCAGATCAGCAGATCATGTTTGTAAATGCTTTTGGCTTTATCGGCATCAGATACAGAAATACCGGCAGGGACGACGGCCGCCCCTGTCCATTGCACAATGATACCCGGATCGACAAGCGCAGAAAACCGGTTGATATACGTCGTTGTCGTAATATTGGCGTAATCCGTCGGAACCGTGATCAAGCGGTGAGCTCCCGGATGGGTGTCGATGAATTCCGTTTTGAACCGGTTGAGCAGATAAGCTTGCGCAGCCGCCGGCGGGCTGGCGTCGCTGTTAAACTTCGTTTTATCGGCATTGCAGCTCAGTGTTTTGGGAATATCGTCCAGGAACAGCGCAAACGTGCGCACGCCTTTATCCCACATCAATTGCGCTTTTGCCGTTAGCGCTTGGAAATCCGTATTGTCCGAAAAGCATACCGTATTCCCCGGAGAAATGGCGAATACGAACTCCACATGCTCCTGCTTGGCTTTGTCGATTAATTCGGCAATTTGGGCCACTTTATCCGCCGGATAAGGATCGCGCCACTTGTCCCGGTGATACGGATCGTCTTTCGGCGCGTAGATGTACATGTTCATCTTCTGTTCCCCGTAAAACGCCAACTGACTGAGACGGTCTTCATGCGACCACGGATCGCCGTAGAAGCCTTCAATGGACCCGCGCCAAGTCATTTTCGGCCAATCTCTGACCGTAAGCCCCGGGATCGAATAGCTGGAATCTTTGGCAGTAATGATTTGCCGCAGCGTTTGGGCGGCATAGAAAGTACCCGTCTGATTTTTACCCGCAAGAACGATGTTCTTGTGACCAGACGGGTCGATACCTGAAGCAAGCACATAGCCATCCTCTTTTAAATCTTCCGGACCGGTCACGCCCAAATTTTGCAGGACAGCGCCGGAAGCCGTATTCTCCGAAGGTCCGCCAACCCATACGTTTACCGGAGCATCAGGAACGGCAGAGCTCTCATTTGCGCGCTTGATGCTTTGAACGCCCGCATTCCGTAAAATGCCCTCCACCGCTTGAACGGCTGCCGTATCCGTGCCGCTGCCTGTTACGAGGCCTACTTCCGCAGGAATGGCGAAGCCCTGCCCCTTTACCGTAACGGATTGCGGGATCGGTGAAATGGCAGGAATGCTGGAAGCAGGCTCCGTCTCTGCCGCTTGCGAAACCGGAACGCCAAACAAAGGAATGGCAAGGGTGACAGCGAGGAACAACGTCGTTGTTTTTTTCCATATGCCAGCATGGAATAAAGATTTCTTAACATTCATCATACATACCACCTTTTCAATGAAATTTACCGGGCAATGGTTCGAGCTTAGAGAACAGTTCTCTAAGCTCAAGCCATGCAGCAAGCTATTGAATAATGAGGCTGGCAATAGCCGCAAGATCGAGAATGTCAATCACATTATCATGGTTGATATCGGCGATTTTGACTAGATTCCAGTCTGGACTTAGCGAGTTCTTGCCATAGTTCGCCGCTGCAAAGCCCAGATCGCCGATGCTTACTCGGCTATCCCCGTTGACATCCCCTGGAATGCCTTGAACGACCTTAGCCTTAAACGCATCGAGCGCACTTTGCAATACGACCGCAGCGGACATCACTTCCGTTTGCGTTGCATTTCCATTGCCCGCAACTAGTATCGCAGCATCGATGGCCGACTGCAGCGCTTGTTTCGAACCAACCGGATATTGACCGGTCAGCGTTCCTTCGACAGCCGCATCATGAACCGCTTGCGCCACTTGGATCAATTGGTTCAGCGCCGCTTTATCCGCAACCCCACGAACCGTTACCCCGTGCTCGGCTCCGACGGCCGTAATTTCTTGACCTGTTGCATCCGCCAGGATGACGCTGGATACGGTCAATCTGCTTTCGGCTGACGGCGCACCCGGTTTCGCTTTCCAGTTCAATTGCACAAGATCGCCATCTTGCTTAACCGCATGATCGCCGCCTAGACTTGCCAAAATGATACGCACTTTGCCCGGCGATGGGCTGCTCGTTTGCACGACTTCCACTTCGTTTGGCTTCAGTGAAACGGCTGATACGAACTCAAACGCGTTTGCGTCATAATCAATTGTGATATCCTGCGCGTATACGCCTTGCGTCATGTTACCCGTCACGCCGTTTAATCCGTAGTTCAGAACAAACGGCTTACCTTGTTCCACGGAATCATCGCCATTTAGATCGGCAAAGGGTTGAGTGGCCGGTACAGAGCGGTAAAGTCCGAACTCCGCCAAATGTACGGGGCCTCGCGATCCGAGAATCCGCACGCGAAACTCCTGTCCGGTGACTGGCTTTGCCAAACTGAAAATCTGTTTATACCCGATGACCGAGGCCGTCACAATGGGGCTCCAAGTGCCATCGGTATTGCGGACATCCACTGTGTAGGACTCTACTTGCTGTCCGTATCTAATGTCCTCCTGCAGCACAACCTTATCGATGGCGGTTGCCTGACCTAGAGAAAAAGTCAAGCTGCTTGGCTGTTTGGAGGCCGCCGACCACGAAGTGTCGTAAGATCCGTCGATAGCTTGCTTAGGATCCGAGCCGGGAGCGCCGTTGTCAGCTCTCACGTCAGCACCCGCTGCGAGATTCATGGAAAATTCCCGTTTCAATTGCTTTTGCCAATCCGCCAATCGGATGACGTCTTCATCGGGCAGCTTCCCGTTCTTATCGGGCGGGATGTTCAGCAAGAGCACAGAGTTGCGTCCGACGTTATTGATATACAGATCCCGAAGTTGACTGACCGATTTCGGATGCTGATCGGCATGGTAGAACCAACCCGACCGGATGCTCACATCCGATTCCGCCGGAAACCAGGTCAAATATTCCATTCCGCCCGCTGCCCCGGAAGCAAGCGCCGCACGGCTGCCGAGATCCGGCGACGAATAACCGGGACTGTAAGTCAGGCTGCCATTCGGTTCTGTTTTGGCTGCGAGAACGCTCCACTCGTTCGTACGGGCAGAACCCGATTCATTGCCTACCCAGCGGACGTCCGTTCCCGACACCGCTGTTACGGCATGCGGCGCAAGCGAACGAATTAGCGAGTAATAGCTGTCCCAGTCATAATTTTCTACTTTCCCTGCCGGAATACGGCCTTGGGAACCGTCAAACCATACTTCGTCGATGGCCCCATACTCCGTTAATACCTCGTAAAGTTGATTTAAGAATACCGCCCCATAGTCTGTTGCTTGCAAACGGAAACTAGGGAGATTGCTCTTCCCTGCACGGTCGTCTCCAGGGAGCAGCGTCGGAATGGTCCGCTCGCTGCGGGCACTGCCATTGGCATAAATGCCTTTGGCATAGGCATTCTCGTCGGCAGGCGATAAGTATACACCGGCTTTAATGCCGTATTTGTGCATCGATGTCACGAAATCGCGCAGGACATCCCCTTTCCCGCCACGCCATGAAGAGCTGGCTACGTCATGATCGGTATACCGCGACGGGTAAAGCAGGAAGCCGTCATGATGCTTAACGGTAAGGATCGCCATTTTGAAGCCCCCGGCTTTCAGCGAACGCGCCCATTGATCGGTATCCAGTCCTGTCGGCTGGAAAATGTTCGGATTCTCGTCACCGGTCCCCCACTCCTGACCTGTGAATGTGTTCACCCCAAAGTGGAGGAAAGCTGTCTGCTCATACCGCTGCCAATCCACCTGTCTTTGATCCGGCCGAACAAGCGACGCTTTCTCGGCGAGAACGGCAGCGCACTCGTTGGCTTTGATTGGAATGCGTATGCCAGGCTGCAAGCCTTCAGGCAGTGTGCAAGGACCGCCAAGCAGCCCCATCAAGTCGGCCTTGAATGCCCCCTCGACGGTGCCCACAGCCACACCGTAGACTTCGCCAGCCATGCTTGCCCCTGATGCGGCACCGGCATCTCCGGCATAAATGACGTTCATGCGGTCTGCGTTAGGCTTAGCCGTCAAAACAATGGTTTGGCCAAGCTGCTGCTGGCCCGACCAAACGCTGATAGCGGCAGTTCCATCGCTTCGATCGTCGTAGTACAGGCCAAGATGCAAATATTCGCCGATAAATTTACCGGACATATCGACAGTTGCCTTGGACTGGCCATTCACGAATACTTCAAGGGACTCCCCGGCAGCCGAACGCTTCAAAGTGACGGCTCCCGCCACATCCATGATGACCGAGCCCGGTCCTATCGCGGATGGAGCAGCGAGAATTTCTGTCAGCAGATCCGCTGCGAGGACACCGCCGCTAACCGGCGAGACCGCCGGAGTGAACTGGATGCGCGATCCGGCACCGCTCATGCTTAGCCGGCCAAGTCCCGTTATTTGAGCACCGTTTACTTCGAGCTGCCCTTGAAGGAGCTCATCCTGCGCAGGTGTATACGTTGTATTCGACAGGGTGCCAAGCCCTTGCAGAGATAAGCTTCTCTTCACGCTGGATAAGCTCATTAGCTTCAGCAGCGACGGGTCGAAGGTTCCCGAATAGCCGGTAATCACCGCTCGAGAAATCGATCCTTTAAGGCCCCGAGTGAGCGCGGACGGGTGAACATCGTTGCCTAAGCCGACTTCCGCTTTGGGACTGCCGGACCGAATCGCGCGTCCGATTGTCGATGTTTTCGCAGGAAGCTCTTTTCCGTCAAGAAATGCACGCAATGTCGCACCTGATGCGGTCGGCTCATAAGCGAGCGCAATCACATGGTCCTTATCGGCCACAGGCGCCGCAACCGTCCCTTTAAAATCGGTATAAGTGCTGTTATTAAGCACCGTGAAACCATATTCAATCGTTGTTGCGGACTGATATCGCGCCCACATGTTGCCGCCGATCCCGATAATCGTGCCAAGAGCGGTCTGCGAAGTCGCCGCCTTCGGCTTGAACTGTGCTTCAACGATTACGCTCTTGTCTTCGGTTGTCGAACCGAAAACAGCTGTCGGATTGAAGTCGATCCCATCGGACCCTCCGTTTAGTACGACTCCTTGCCCGGCAATGATCTGTTCGGTACCCGAACGGCGAAGAATCGAGCCGTCTACCATTTCTCCGGTAGAAGCCGTGTAGCCCGTCCCTGTTGTGAAAGATCCGCCAAAGCCTACATCGAGCAGCGCTTGCCCCGCCGTCGCCAAAGCCGCCTGCACCGTCCCTTCGGGAAAGGCGATTGCAGGTATCATCGACGCGAAGACGGTACAAGATAAAATTAAACTTACAAACTTCTTACTCCGGTTTCTCAATGGATATCCTCCTTCTTTGACATGATTAGATACACTTTGTATCAACAAAAACAGAAACTATTACTTTGCCTGTACACTCCCCCCGTCCTACTTGCTAATTAAATTGTATATGTTCTTCGATTAGATAATAATTGAATATTTTACGTAAAAAGTTAATTATTCTATTATATTTTAAAGTAGTTGTTTTTAGTCTATCATTTTATTGGCAATCGCCGCCAAGTCGCTAATGTCGATGATTCCGTCATTGTTGATATCCGCCGCTTTCACCTGCTGCCAGTTCGGACTAGCCGCTGTTTCACCATAATGCGCTGCCGCAAACCCTAAATCGCCAATGCTCACTTTGCCGTCTCCGTTCACATCGCCCGGAATGCCGGCAGGTACAGGCGTGACCTGAACCGTAATCGAAGCTCCGTTCGCTTCCCATTCAACTCCTTCGCCATCGGCAAGCACAGCTTCCGCGACGGTTAGCTGCCCTATTGCCGCTTGCTGCACATTTTTCGCCTTAAAGACGATGTCGGCGAATTCAGCCGTTCCCGTGAGGGCATGACCAGCACCTTGACTTGCCAGGATAACGCGGAGCGTGCCTGCATGATCCTTGGATTGAACAACGCTAATGCCGTCTCTCGTCGACTTCGCCGAGACAAATTCCATGACACTCGCATCATAGTTCAGCTTGAAGTCCTGCGCATAGACGCTTTGCGTCACGTTCATCAGTCCGAAACGGACCGTGAATTCGCTGCCTGCGACAACGGAGTTTGCACTGCTGAGCGTAGTTCCAAAAACTCCCGGCACAGCACTGTACGCACCACGATTCTGGGAAACCGCTGAGACTCCGTTGCCCCAGAAATCTTTCCCGCCATGATTGCCGATCAGCGCCCCGCTGCCGATTGCAGGCGAACCTGGTTGCAGCTTATAGCCGTCTAACGAGCTTATGCCTGAGCCGCTTCCCGGGTTCACAAATAACGGATCCGCTACCAGCATAGCAGCATCCGGAATGACGCTGGCTGTAGGCGCATTATTGCCGAAGAATAAGTTATGATCGTAGGTCCAGCTTGCCTTTTTGGTATATTTGCCAGTGCCTTTGTTGTAGAAAATATTGTTGCTTAACGCCGCCTGCGTCGCCCCGCCTTGCGAAACAAGCAGATTGGTGTTCAGGCCTTCTCCTACATAAAAAACGTTATTGTAAATCTTCACGTTATACACATTGCCGGCACCGCAGACTGTAAACGTCTGGTATTTATCATTCTGGCTGATGTTATAACGGAAAATGCCGTCATAAACACCGCCCGCCCTGCCGTCCGAGCACAACAGAAGTGTGCCGCCGTCGTTATCGTGACTGTAGTTATACTGGTAGATAACCCCTTGGGATGCATGATCGAAGTCAAAGGGCATACCGTCTCTTGTAGAAAACCCGCCGCTTACTTCATTGTATTGATAGAGCGTATGATCGCCATCCCATGTCCACATGCCTGCGTTATAGCCCGCAGATGTTTTGTTGTAGCCCTGCAAGGTGTTATGTTCAACAAGAGCCTCGTCCGTCATATGCGGAGCGATACCGTCACCTCCGATATTCGTCAGCTGATTTCCTCGAATCACGACCCCGGTTATCGGTGTCCAAGGGGTCGAAGCGCTATTCCCATACCCAATGTTATCTCCCAGCAAAGTTCGGCTTTTCCAATCGGTCCAAGTAATAATGCCGGTACGTGAAACATTCTCAATGATATTATTCTCGATCACAATATTATCGAATGTCGTTCTACGGTGTACAGAACCTGGCGCCGGAATCGCATTGCCATCCATACCGGATATTTTGACACTAACTTGGATACCTGCGCTGCCGTCTGCATCTTTATTGTCTTGACCGTTAACATCATGAACATATAAATCGTGTAAATGGATATGGCGAAGGGTGGACACCATACTCAAATCGTTCGTCGCACCGACTCCAAGGTCCTCTCCAGATACCAATACTCCACGCCGGGCTGCAGTTGCCGGAACAGGAGAGTAATTGGTAATCTCTAAATCGCCGATATCCCAATATTGCTGGTTGTATAAGTAAACGGTACTTTCAACGCCATCGCCTTTGATTAGCGGTTTCTTGCCCATACCATACATTCCTATTGCAATCACTCGGCCTTCCATCCCGGAGCCCAGCGGATGAAGCTGTCCATTCCAAGTGCCACCTGCTTTGAATAAAATTTGATCATCCGGCAAGAATGTGACGCTGTTAACTTTCCCCATCATTCGTGTCATTTCCGAATTCATTGTCTATGTAATAACTTGTGCCAATTGCCGATGATTTGATAATAAAAGGTACGGCGAATGTTTGATTGCCCTTGTAAGTGACTGAGACGGTTACCGATTGCTGCTGATCTGTTTTGACAATCGGATTCGTAAGTAAAGTGACCCGTCTCAACTCAGGCGCATACTCATAACCGACAATGTTCAAATTCACAGGTTGCGCAGTCTTATTGGACGTATAGTCAACTTTAAAATCTTGAATTTTGGGAGCAGTCGTTGGTTGTTTGTCCAGCAGCACATACACTTTGCCATTGGATGCCGTCATGCTCTGTACGTTTGCAGTCACTTCAGGCTCGCCTGATGCTTCCACTAGAAACGAGCCGGTAGCCGTAGATCCCCGATATAGGACACTGAACGTGACGGTTTGTTGAACCGGCGATTGCTCTATAGGTGCAAAATGGAATGACACCCTTTTACCGCTTCGGTCATATTGAAAATCAGTGACCGTTACGGAGTGGGATTCCGGGTCAATATCGGTCGAATAAGCAGCCGCAAAGTCTGCTGCGGTGAGGTCCGTCGTTGGTACGGTATCAAGCGAAATTGTCGCAAGTCCGTTCGTCACGCTCAGAGACTGCATATTCGCAAATGTCGTCGAAGAAGAGGAGGAGGCCACTTTGACAGACTGGAAAGCCACGACTTTATTCGATCTATCGACTTCCACAACATTTACGTATTCCCCGTTGTTTCTTGCAATTTCATCGCCTGATACGAGAAGATGATTGTAACTGGACGGCTTGTTCTGGCCTTCTACAGGAGCTTTGTCCCCCGGCAATCGGGTGAGATCGTCCGAATAAAAATAATCGTTGCCGCTTTCCGTTACGACTTTCTTTGTTAACTTCAGCGCGTCGCCATAAATAGCGGCAGGTGTTGCATTTTTCCAAAAGAACGGTCTCATGCTCACAATATTCGAAGGAGCTCGGAAGGAAAGGGTTTTACGTGTATATTGTGATTCCGTAAATGCAAGATCTTTCGTCGGCCCTCCTCCCGGATTGAACTCGACGGAAATCCACGCCGGATCCGCTCCTCCTTCCGTCTTTCCCCAAGCTTCGAACGTATACAACGCATTCGGTGTAACGCCATTTGTAAAGTAATCATGCTTCGCGCCGCCGTTGGAAGCCGTTACTTTTAATGCTTTTGTCCCGCCATTGATGGCATCATTCAGGATGGAAAACTGCGTGCCGCTATAGCTGGTCCATAGGGTGCTCCCTTGTTCAAAATCCCCGTTCACGATCAAATTCTCACTGTCGACCATATCGAATGTTAATTTTACGGAGCTGTTTGTTCCCGGCTCTTGAGCGATTGCTTTGGATAACTCTTTCGTTCCTGTTACCGCCAGATTCGCTTGAACGACCGGAATCCCAGGTGCAAAAGCCGTGACCATCAAGCAAATAATCAGGCTGCGTGATAGAAATTTAAACATACTAGTCCTCCTTTGAAAGTGTGAGCCTAGAGAAATCCCCTAAGCTCACACCCCGCTTCAACCTATTGAATAATTTGGTTCGCGATTGCCGCAAGATCGAGAATGTCGATTACGTTATCATAGTTTACATCGGCAAGTTTGACTTGATTCCAATCCGGACTTGAGGCATTTTTGCCATAGTTAGCCGCAGCGAAGCCAAGGTCGCCAATGCTCACTTTGCCATCTCCGTTCACGTCTCCCGGAATTCCTGCAGGTACAGGCGTAACTTGAACCGTGACGGAAGATGCTTCCGCCTTTGTTTCATCTCCTTTGTCATCCCCTAACGTTGCGTCCGTGACCGTAATCAGCCCAGCCGCCGCTTCCAGCACATTCTTCGCCTTAAAGACGATGTCCGCGAATTCAGCCGTACCCGTTACGGCATGGCCAGCCCCTTGACTTGCCAGGATAACGCGTAGCGCGCCTGCTTGGTCCTTGGACTGAACGATGCTAATGCCGTCTCTCGTCGACTTCGCCGAGACAAATTCCATGACATTGGCATCATAGTTCAGCTTGATGTCCTGCGCATAGACGTTTTGCGTCACGTTCATCAGTCCGAAACGGACCGTGAATTCACGGCCAGCGACAACGGAGTTTGCACCGCTGAGCGTGGTTTCGGGAGATACCGGACCAACAATCTGATCTGCAGGGACGATTTCCGCACGGTCAATGGTAAGGAACGTGCCTGTCGACTGGATGTTTTTCGTTCCCGTTACCCTGACTTTTATCGTATGGGGACCGGAACTCAGCACCGGGGAAACGAATACATTGGCTCCGCTTTGAGAAGCTGAAGCGTACATATCAATCATTCGCTCGGCACCGCCGTCGATGGAAATGGCTGCTATACCTTGGCCAGCCCCTTTCGTTCCGATCAAAATGATTTGCTTTCCAGTAAATTTCAGCTGAAACTGATCATTCGCTGTGCCGCTCGTGCTTTCATTGGCTATCGTCCATGAGCCTTTGTAATTAAATTGATTGTTGCCTGAACCTACTACAGTATTATCAACTACGGTTCTGTTCAACACTTCAGCACGTTCGAGAGAAAGGGAAAATCCGGTTGAAGCACTGTTCTTCCTGCCGGCAACTCTAACTTTGATGGTGTGCTCGCCAAGCGGCAAGACCGGTGAGGTATACCAAGCAAGCGTATTTTGCCGGGCAGCCGCATAGAGATCCGCATCGACCTCGCTGCCTCCATCCAAAGATACAGCCGCAATGCCGTGTGCCGGATCTTTCGCGCCAATTAATTTCATTTGCGTACCGACAAATTTGATTTCAAAATAAGTATCGGTCAAACTGGTATAACTATCCGATCCAACGATCCACCCGTCGCTTCCATTGCTTTTCGTACCTAATTTGGAATAATAAATCTGATTGATATCCGTGCCTTTTACATCATTTTTGATCAAAGTAATTCCCAGTGGATCTGTTGGCGCCGGGTTGCTAACTGACGGCTCATCTCCGATCAGATTGACCCTGTTAAAGAAATCGGCAACCTTGGCGGAACGAGGGCCTCCCCACATTCTTTCCGAGAGCACTTGGCGCGGTTTTCTGGACGCCTCTTCAAAATTGGATTCCGGAATGACGTATTCCCCTTCTCCAACCTCTACACCCTTAAACGAGCTGCCGCTTTCATACCCGATCCTGCCATCCGGTGTCTTGACTTGATCCCAGTAATCAGACCAGATCGAAAGAAAATAACCCATGATATTCGGATGTGCAGCAGGATTCCAAGTTTCATACATCGATGTTGTATTCGGCAAAAGAGAGCGCCCTGCGGTGACATACAGCACGTTCCCCGGAGAAGCGTACACTTTATATCCCTCTTTGGCGAAATCAATCGCTTGCTTCGAGGAGCTGCCCTCATCGCTCCAAACGGTAATGACGTTATCCGTATTCAAGCCGATGCTGGGATGATAGTCTTCAAAGCCGTTCCAGTTCATCGGCGTTTTCCCGAGCTGCTTCACATGCCGGCTCATTTCATTAATAAATTCAATAAAGCTATCCCCGATTTTCGGCAGGCCGTTATTCGTTTTGTAACTAACAAGCTCAGGACAAGCGTTCATTTTCGCTTCGGTTTGAATTTCATCCGAGCCGATGTGGAAGTATGGTCCTTTAAACAACGGAACGAACTCATCGAGCAGCGATTTGATCCATGCGCGTGTTTCGCTTTTCGTGTAATCGACCGTAAACTGTGGAATGCTCCAGCCCGTCGTATCTTTATCCATGGAAGAACAGCTGAATTTCATCGCCGGGTTGAATTTGTTTAGGATCGCCGCATGACCGGGCATTTCTAATTCCGGTATGATCAGCACGTGATAACGGTCAGCAAGTTCAGTCAACCTCTGGATATCAGCTCTGCTGTACGATTTAGGCGAAGCTAAGCCCGGATAGGTTTCACTTTGCAAACGAAATCCGTTCCATTCGCTAAAATGAATTTGAAACGTATTCATCTTATTCCAAGCCAGCCGTTTGATCGTATCCTCCAAATAGGCCATTGAATAATATCTGCGCCCGACATCAAGCATAATGCCGCGCTGCTCATACTGCGGATAGTCCCGGGCTATGCCTTGAGGCATATAGGATCGCGCAGCATCCTGCTGAAGGATTTGCAGCACCGTCCGAGTCCCGTAAAATACGCCGCCAGTCGTCCGTGCTTTAATAGAAACGAAAGCTCCCGCTTCCAGCACATATCCTTCATTGCCGATCCCCGCGTCTTCCGTTTTCAGCGACAAGAAAACATCGCCCGCCTTAGGCGTATTATCAATTACAATGGGTACTGCTTTCCCTGTAACTAGTGTCAAATCTTCTTTAAAAGCCGCCGCTGTACCCGCTAGTTCAGCGCTGTATAAGGAATCTACGACGATTCGCGATGTAGGTTTTAATTGAAATGCGCCTGTTCCTCCCGTCCATTCCCGTAAGCTTGGCACCACATTGGGAGCCGCATTCGCTGCTGCGTATGTGACAGAAGGCAATTGAAATAGCGAGAATAAAAGTGAAACCACCACTAGAGCCAACACTGTTTTTCGTTTCATAAAAGAATACCTCAAACGAATTCCCCCGTTTCACCGTTCTCCATATTGGAAAAACAAGGAGGACCCCAACTTGCATCCTCCCCTATTTAACTTTTATTCAATAATTTTGCTTGCAATAGCGGCAAGGTCGAGAATGTCAATCACATTATCGTGGTTGATATCGGCGATTTTGACTTGATTCCAGTCCGGACTTAGCGAGTTCTTGCCATAGTTCGCCGCTGCAAAGCCCAGATCGCCGATGCTCACTTTACCGTCTCCGTTCACATCTCCCGGAATGCCTGCCGGTACGGCCGTAATCTCGATATTGATCGACGAGGCATCCGCTTTCGTTTCAACGCCTTTGTCATCGCCGAGTGTAGCTTCTGTTACCGCTATCTTACCTGATACCGTTTGGGTCACACTCTTCGCTTTGAAGACGAGATCGACGAATTCACCCGTGCCTGTAACGGCATGACCGGCACCTTGGCTCGCGATGATAAGGCGAAGCGCGCCCGCTTGATCCCTAGACTCAACGATGCTTACGCCGTCTTTGGAAGACTTCGCCGAGACAAATTCCATCACATTCGCATCATAGTTCAGCTTGATGTCCTGAGCGTATACGCTTTGCGTTACGTTCTTCAACCCGAAACGTACTGTGAACTCATTTCCTGCGGGAACAGAGTTCGTACCGCTAAGCGTTGTTCCAGGTGCAATCGGATATCCGAATACAAGCAATTCTTGAAATGCAGTCCAATTCTGCCCAGGGGCTTGATCAAAAGTAATTCGCACATATCTTCCTTGCGTACTGTAGGAGTGCGATTGCATTTGGCTCGTATCGGTATTGCTCATTTTATCCACAGCAGTTACCCATGTGGCGTTATCGTTTGAAACTTCAATGATATATTTCCATAAGACTTGCTTCTCGAAATGGATTTCACTGCCTGTCAATTCGTAGATGTCGCCTAAATCGACAGCCCACCAGTTGCCGGCGCTTCCGCTATTCGCAACCCACATGGTCGTCAAATTGCCGTCATTGCCATTGGCTGCCGGTCTTTCCGAGTTTTTGGCGGTCGCCGGTTTGTTCAAAGCAAGGTTTGCAGGCCGAGGCAGAATGGTTACTTGGCTTGTTGCCTTATAGCCGCCGTCGATGCTTGTTACGGTGATGGTCGCTTTCCCCGCTTGCAGACCGGTTACAACCGCTTTGCTGCCATTAGTCTTTTGAACCAGCGCTACAGCCGGGTCACTAGTTGACCATGTTACATTTGGATTTAATGCGTTGTTCGGCAGCACAGCCACGGTAAGCTCCGCAGTTTGCCCTTCCGTAAGCGAAAGTGCTGTCTTGTCGAGTTGAATCCCGGTTACGAATGGACCTGACTCCACAACTTTAACCTCCGCAGTTGCGATGAATCCGCCTTCTACCGTTCTCGCCGTTATCGTCGCTGTCCCCATCCCTGCTGCTGTAACCGTTCCACTGCTGTCAACTGTTGCTACTTCTTCTTTACTCGTCGACCAAACGACATTTTTGTTGCTTGCATTAAGTGGTGCAATAATTGCGTTTAACTTCGTAGATTTGTTAGTGTCCAAGTTAAGCGTTACATGCGATTTATCTAGTGTAAGGCCAGTTACAAACACTCCTTGTGAATTTACTTCGAGTCCTGCGAACTCAACAAATCCATTCAACTGGGAAGTCACATTGACTGCGCTCATGAACAGACCGACATCCTGTTTCACTGCCGCTGACGCCAGGGTTGCAGTACCGATTGTCGTCCAGGCAGTTCCATCCGAGCTGCATGCTCCTGTTATCGTTGAACCCGTCCGAGCAAGCTTGACGTAAACAGGTGCTGTGAATCCCGCTTTGGATGACACCGACTCCAACTGGCCGTCTCCATTCTGGTCCCAGGAAAATGCGCAGCCGTTGCTTGGCGTAACTGCAATGTTGACATAACCGGCAGATCCGTTCGTTCTTAAGTCGTTGCGGGCAATAATACCCGCTCGCGCCCATCCCCACGTATTGTCCTGATGGATGACTCTTGTCGTAACCGTCGTATCGCTGCTCAGCGCTTTATCCAGAAAAATCGATCCGAAACCTTGTGATGCGCCCCACAAGTCGGAACCACCGCCATAAATGCCGAACGAGTTTCCAGCTTGAGCAAACTGTGAATTGTTGAAAGAAACTGTCTGATAAGGTGCCGTGATGCCCTTGGAGGCAAGCAGGTTAATCGTACCTTTAGCGGTTTGCCCCGCTGTTCCATAACAATAAGCGGACTCAACCGATAGCGTATGGATTAAGCTGCTGATCGAAAAATTGTCTGCGGCAGTTACCTCAAATTTCACAGTGAACGTTTTTCCGGGGTTCACTTGCTCAGCCGTTGTAGCCGTCAGAGCCTTTACAATGAATGTTGAATCAGCCGCAATGGAAACGTTAACTTCCTGCGCCGGCAAGAAGCTGTTCTCGTTCTTCAACGTTGCTGTAATCGTAACAGTTGCGCCTGGCTCGATAGCGGCTTTGTCCGCAGTCACCGTAATCCCCAGAGAGGATGAACTGCTGATTTCGTCTAATACCTTTTGGGCCACGAGATGAATATCGCCCTGTGGTTCCGCAGGGAAGACATTCTGCCGCTTCGACCATGCATCGCCAATAGCAAACCAGTCAATCTGAGCCGGCTGTCGGCCTTCGGCAAGCGCTCCCTTTAACTCGTCGAAATAAGTTTTCCACCGTAAGTAATAGTAATCACCCACCAAGCCGCTCCATTCGCGGTTCGCGTAATCATGTAGTCCGCCGGACGTGGATCCTGAGCGATCTCCCCACACGGTAAGCAGCGATCTGGCATCAAACTCCAGTCTCGCGCGTTCAGCATCATCAGACGCAAGTGACTTTGTTTTCTCCAGCCACGGGCCGAGCATCGTCTGTTTATTCGTCGCTGTAACCTCTTCGAGCAGCTCCATCCATTTCAACCACTTATCCGTAAGTGCAGTAAATTGCAATTTATCCTTAGCATCATAAGCTTGCTTAATTTGCGGCAGCAAAACACGGCTGTGATTGGACAGCACCTGACGGGTGATGTCCATCAGGTCATACCGGTAAGCGCTGCTGCTGCGCAGTTCCTGTTTAACATTAAGTATCGCGGGCAGCGCAAGATCGAATGCCACTCCATCATACCGCATGCTCTCAGGCGACCATGATGCTGCTTTATTAGCAGTTAAGCTGGGCTGTGCGCCGAACAACCCGTCTTGCGCTTCACTCCACTCACCAGCTGGCATATTGTATGCCGTTTGGCGAAGTGTCTCCCATGCAGCCTTCGCGTTCTCGTCTCCGCCACCGTAGCGTCTTTCCGCCCATGTTCCAAACCAAGTTGGCAGGTCAACCGGGCCCTGCTGCCATGCGATTTCGCTAAAGAAGTCGAAGGCGACCGGATTGTTCTCGCTTCCTTCCGGCATCAGCGCGATACCGTTAAGTTGGCTTCCTGATTTGGCCTTCCATTGCCAGTACTTTGTATTCCAATCCGAGAGATTCGCCCCCATCGTGGTATGTCCGCCGAAATTCCAAATCGAGCCAAACGCATAGGGCACACCTGGCCAGGACTGCTCTCGTTTGAGATTGGCATAACGATCCGATAAGCCGTCGAGAACGAGCAATTTTGTTTTGTCCAGCGGTGCCAGCAACGTCGAAGACGGGTTGGACTGCCAGCCAAGTATCGCCCAGATCGCGC
This sequence comes from Paenibacillus sp. FW126-R14, assembly GCF_058789495.1. NCBI lineage: Bacteria > Bacillati > Bacillota > Bacilli > Caryophanales > Paenibacillaceae > Paenibacillus > Paenibacillus sp. FW126-R14. Next base: position 99,706 of record NZ_JBYTBS010000004.1, read on the forward strand.
CGGGGTGAGCAGCTTGAAGTGCCGTTTCCACGGCCTTCGAGGCCGTACCGACTGGAACGTCGCCTGCGTTGCCTCCTTCATGCAGCAGATCCATCTTAAACATCGTTGTATCGCCGAAACGCTCTGTTTGGTTCCGGTAAAAGGCTTCGGCTATTTTCGGGAATAACGCATTTCGCGGATCAAGCCAGTCCGGCCGATTGAAGCCAACCCAAGTCCCCTGAGAAATGACACGGCCTGTCGGATTCTTCTCCACAAACTTCGTCGGTACTGTGCCGAAATAACCCGGAAATACGGGAGTCATCCCCAATTCTCGAAGACGATCAGCTATTTTCTTACCGATAACGGCTCGTTCATTTATTAGATTTTCAGAATTGGGACCCGCGAAGCAGCACATATTCTGCAGCAGCCACCAAGGCTGGTGTGCAGGCAATGTGATCCAATTATTCATCTCCTGGGCACTGTAACCGAATTCTTGAAACGTATCATAGTAAACGGCCTCCTGTCCCACCGTTACCAGCACTTCATTAATTCCGTTCAGGGCGAGGACGTCGATCATATGCTCCCAATCCTGCCAATTCCGATAAGCGCCTGTATACCCATCATCCGTGTCGTTGAGTGCAAATCTGTGTGGAACATTCGCTTGCTGTACAATTTCTTTCACCGGTAAAGGCAGCTGCTGCGGTAAATTTAACTGGTCGCCATTCCAGCTGATATTCGCCTTCGCCACATATTTGAGATACCAGTTAAATCCAGTCAACAGAACAGCTGGACTTGTACCCTGTATCTCCACAAGCCCATCCTTGCTTAAGATGCGGAAATAGTCGCCACTTGTGTCTAGGCTCACGGCCACCAGACGCACTTGCCCGTAGTGTTTCGGCACAAGCCGCTTCAGCGTCTCGACAGCTGCTGCGGTATCGAACGGCGGGGACTCTGTCGCAGCGGACGCTGCTTCTGTCCATCGGATCCCGAGTGGAATGACCGCTGTTAACATGAGAAGCAATAACATACTGGAAAATATTTTCCTCATCAAAGATCACCTCTTCTCAACGGTAGAAAAATTAGGGAGGACCCCAACTTGCATCCTCCCCTATTTACATTTATTGAATGATTTTGCTAGCAATAGCGGCAAGGTCGAGAATGTCAATCACGTTATCATGGTTGATATCGGCAATTTTGACTTGATTCCAGTCCGGACTTAGCGAGTTCTTGCCATAGTTCGCCGCTGCAAAGCCCAGATCGCCGATGCTCACTTTACCGTCTCCGTTCACATCTCCCGGAATGCCGGCAGGTACAGGCGTAATCTCGATATTGATCGACGAGGCATTCGCTTTCGTTTCAATACCTTTGTCATCACCGAGTATAGCTTCTGTTACCGCTATTTTCCCTGATGCCGTTTGGGTCACATTCTTCGCTTTAAAGACGATATCGACGAATTCTGCCGTGCCTGTGACGGCATGACCGGCACCTTGACTCGCGATGATAAGGCGAAGCGCGCCCGCTCGATCTTTAGAATCAACGATGCTTATGCCGTCTTTGGAAGACTTCGCCGAGACAAATTCCATAACATCGGCATTATAATTCAGCTTGATGTCCTGAGCGTATATACTTTGCGTTACGTTCTTCAACCCGAAACGTACCGTGAACTCATTTCCTGCGGGAACAGAGTTCGTACCGGTGAGCGTAGTTTCAGCAGCAATCGGCTGTGAACCAAGCCATTCCAAAACAGATAGAACAGGTCTGTGATCGGAAGCGACATCATCATGAATAGCTTGAGCGTTAACAACACGCCATTGGTTTTTCTGTCCATACATAATATAGTCAATCTTACCGTCCTCTTCATTGGTCCAATCCGTAATACCCGCTGTAGCGTCTGTCCACTTACTCGTTAAAGATTTGATCGTATCTGACTCCGGAGTTGCGTTCAAATCACCGGCCAAAATGTAAGGAGAAGTCGAACCGTAAAGTTCAACAATCTTATTTACTTGATCTGCTTGAATGCTCTTCGGGTTCCACTCCAGATGTGTTCCGGAGAACGTAAACTCAGGCAAACCGTTTGTTGGCGCAATTTTCGCCGTTAACACAGCACGCTGCTCGCCACCGCTTGTATTTGGAAGCAATATTTTCTCCGAAGAAGTAATCGGGTAACGAGAAAGGAGCGCCAATCCGTATTCGCCACCGGACAGGTCGATTGCCTTACCAAAAGTTACATGCATTCCCGTCAACTCAGCCAATTTCGCAGCTTGATCTACGTTGCCGCTTCTTGGGACATTGTTATCCACCTCTTGCAAAGCAACAAGATCCGGATTCAAACTCTTAATCACATCAGCAATGCGAGGTAAATTTACAATATTATCATTCCCTGCGCCATGATGAATATTGTAAGTCAGGACACGTAATCCAGGCCCTGACAATGCCTCAACGGTCACCGTACTTTCCGCTGTAAAGGCGCCATCTGTCGTTGTCGCCTTGATTTTCGCGATGCCCGCCTTTAGCGCAGTAACAACGGTTTTCCCGCCAATTGTCGCAACAGTCGCAATGCTTTCGTCGCTGCTCGACCAAGTCACGTTCTTGTTGGTTGCATTATTCGGCTGCACAGTAGCATTTAGCTCCGCCGTCTCGCCCTCTTTCAAAGCAACTGCCGTCTTATCGAGCTGAACGCCGGTTGCAGCAACTGCCGAATCCGGCACATTATTGCGATATTTAAAGTTGTCATATTCGGCTACTGTAGGACCGAACACTCTGGCGCCCATCTTGCCTTCGACGTTCGGAATGGATGCCAAGCTGCCTTCATAGTACTGCGTACCATTCACAAACAAGGTCACAAGAGGTCCTTCGAATTTGATTTTGACCGTTGAGGTGACCCCTTTACTTAGCTTAGCCGCCGTATTGTTCGTCAGCAGCCCGTAGCTATCCTGTGCGTTCACCCAGTACCAACTGCCGTTATCGTAGCCGACCGATGCCCACGAATCTTTATTCGTGTAACGGAAGATGACGCCTGAGCGAATATTTCCGGTGTTTGTCGGCGTTACTTTATATTCAATTTCGCCGTCTTTGATGTCCGGTGAATTCTGATCGATAAAGACATTGCTCGTATTGTTTGCTGTCAGCTGCAGCGCATACCGGCTAGCTTGAGACGAATCGCTAACGACCGACATGCTGCCTGTTCCTGCCCCGATCACGTGCTGCCATCCGCCAAGTTGATTGTTCTCGAAAGTTTGTTCATAGCGAATTGGAAGCGGCACAGTTACCGGATCATCATTCGGATTCGGCTGATACACTTCAAACTCGTAGAGGGAATAACCGTATGTGCCTGCTCGTTTAGTCCCGAGCATGCGCACATAACGGGCATTCTCTGTCGGGAACTTAACGACTTCCGTACCGCCGACGCCTGCGTTCGTGGTGTAGGTGTCTTTCCAGGTTTGCGCGTCGCTGGAAACTTGGATTTTATACCCTTTGGCGTAAGCCGCTTCCCATTTTAAAATGACCTTATTGATATCGTAGTTTTTGCCGAGATCCACATAAATCCATTCATTGTCGGTATATTTGGACGCCCAACGGGAATTTTTCGACTCATCCTCATCAAACGCCAGGTTCGCCGTTAAATAATTCACTTCCTCCGAAGAAGCCACAGCCGGTTGGTGTGCGGCTATGTTGACGGTCCACGGCGGCGAGCCTGCGGCAACCGCGATTTCTTTCCCCGTCCATGCGCGGTCTACGATTTTCAAATCATCCAACGCACCTTGGAATGCCTGCGCTGCACTGCCGATGACTGCCGCAGGAAGCAGCGTCGTCTCCGTCAGCTTATCTTTCAGCTCGCCATCGACAAACAGCGATGTCCCGCTTAAATCTCCTTTCAAAGCGACATGCACCCAGCGTCCCGTCGGAATCGCCGTATTGAAGCTGAAATCAAAGCCCTCGCGGGAGAAGCCGGCCTTGCCGGTTTCCTTCTGCTTCAATTTGATCGCGCCTTCGGCGGATTCGAGCAAAATCGCTTCCGGCTGCGCGCTGGCGGTCATATTCACCCAAGCCGAAACCGTCCACGGGAAACCTTTCGTCGTCAACCCGGTCGCGATGCGATCACTGGAATGACTGAACAGAGCCGCTTTGCCTGTCCTGCCGTTCGTCCATTGAACGCCGCTTAACGTGCCGTTATAGCCATTGCCGGACAGATCGCCGGCCGTTTGTCCGTTGCCTTCGTCAAACGGATAACTGAGCACGGTTTCCGTCTTCGTTGCGACTTTATGCAGCAAGTTCGTATGAGGCGCATCCCCGATCGCACCGCTAGCCTGACGGAATTGGTCGTACGTCGCGTCGTTGGATTGGCCTCGCCACATTTTCTCGGCCATCGTCGGCAGTGCGTCTTTTACGCGATCATGCACATCCATAGCGCTCACTTTTTTGCCCAGCATATCGTTCCATACCGCAAACATGCCGCCGAGCAGGCTCGGGTTGTCAGCACTTACTTTCTGCGTACCGCTGAAATAGGTGGGCTCCCAGTTTTCATACAGCCACTTCGTATTTAAATAGTCGTAGTAGTAACCCGCCTTAGGTACGATATACAGCAAGCCGTCCGTCGTGTTAATAATTTTGCGGCCTTCGTTTACCGCATCGATCGGATTTTGCCAGCCATTGTTCCAGCCGTTCAACGTAATATCGGTGTCCACCGGAGTCGTGCCCGGGAAGTACGTCAAACTGCCCCACATTCTTGCGGTTTTGCCTTTGCTTTTGAAGAAAGCATTCATCGCGTTTAAATACTGGCGGTAGGCCTCAACAGTCGTCTTATCGTTCCGGTCAAACTCATCCGCGCCGAAATGAATTTCTTTGGCATTAAACCAATTGCCGTCCAAATATTCGCTCCAAACGTCTTTGACAAACTCGATCGCCTCCGGACGCGTAATGTCCAGATGGTCAACGGGAAGGCTGTCTTTCACCAAATCGGGTCTAACCTTCGTGAAGGACAGCGCATGGCTCGGCGTATCCAGCTCGGGGGTAATCGTCATCCCTCTGTCTTTGGCGATATCCTGCAGCTCACGGAATTCCTGCTTCGTGTAGTGACCGTCTTTGGCCGTAAGTTCAGGATACTTAGTGCTTTCCAAGCGGAAAGCCGTATATTTATCCCAATGCACCCGGCTGTTGTCTTTAAAAATTTCGTTATCATTCAGATGAATTTGAAAATCGTTCATTTTGTACCAGGACATGAACTTCACATAATCTTTCAGAAAATCCATCGTAAAAAACTTGCGTCCGACGTCAAGCATGAAACCGCGCTCTTTGTACTTCGGATAATCCTTCGCTACCCCTTTGACGATGCTGGCTTTGGCGGTATCCTGCTGCAGAATTTGAAGCGCCGATCTTGTTCCGTAGAATACGCCGGTCACCGTATTGGCGCGGATTTTAACGATATCGCCGACTTCAAAATTGTACCCTTCCGTTCCTATCGTATCGTCGCTTTGCTCGTTCATGCTCAGGAAGAAATCCCCCGAGGCCGGTGAATTCGATTGCACGACGGAAACATCTCGGCCCGTAATTTCCTTCAAATCTTCTTGAAACACAACTGCCGTTCTTAGCAAAGAACTGGAAGGCGGAATGACAATCCGTGAATGATCGCCCATAGTAAATGTACCCGTGTCACCCTTCCATTCCTGCAGGCTGGGAATGACCACTGGCTTCGGGTTAGGTCCCGTACCTGCCGCTTGAGCCGATTGGAATGGCAGCGAGAATGCCAGCAAGGCCAGCAGACAAACCTTCGTTACTGTCTTTCTCATTTTTTCACCTCATCACATGATTTTTGGAGCCAAAAAATAGAGGAGACCCTTGAACAAATCGTCTAAGGGTCTCTTTTCTGTGTCTATTCCATTATTTTCGAGGCAATGAAGGCCAGATCTGCGATATCGATTTGTCCGTCATTGTTGATGTCTAAATGCTTAATGCTCGCCCAATCAGGACTTGTGGAGTTTTTGCCGTAGTTGGCCGCCATGATGCCCAAATCGCCGATTGAAACTTTTCCGTCATTGTTCACATCGCCAGGAATGCCGACTGGAACCGGTGTGATTTGAACGCTAAAGGAGGAATTCAACGCTTTGAATTCGTTGCCTTGCGCATTCCCAAGCGTCGTATCCGTTACTTGGATTGTGGCCGTACTGGCTACAGTCAGCGCTTTTGCGTTAAAGGTAAGCTTGAACAATTGCGCATTGCCTGTCACTGCATGACCTGTGCCTTGGCTGGCGGCGATTAGGCGAAGTTTACCCGGTACATCCTTCACCGTCGTCACCAATGTGAGGTTCGGAAGCAGCGAGTCCGCCGACACAAACTCCAACAAGTTTGCATCGTAAGTTAACGTAATGTCTTCCGCATACGCCTCCTGCGTCACATTGTTTAGCCCATATGCAACGGTTACCGGCTGCCCGCTTTGCACGCTGGAGCTTCCCGTTAACGTTGTAGACGGACTTTGCGGAGCGACTACTTTCACCACTACCGCTGCCGTCGCTTGCTTCCCGCCGTACGTCGCCGTAACAACGGTTTCGCCTTGGGAAACCCCCGTGATCGTACCGCTAGTTACCGTCGCAAACAGCGGATTTGCGATCTCGAATGCGGATGCAGCCGTCACATCTTGATTCGTTCCATCCGAATACCGGGCCGTCACTTTTACGGCTGCGGATTGCCCTTGATTGACTTCATAGCTTGCTGCATCAAACGCGAGTGTTTGCAGCATTGGCGCCTCAACCAGCTTATAAACGTTCAGCTCGGCTGCCGAAGCAAAGTTGCCTGCGCCTGCCGTTGCTTCAAGCTTCAAGTAAGCAGCATTCACCGGTGCAAAATTCACTTCTTTCAGCGCATTATTTTGCAGCCACGCTCCGCTTGCCACTTTCGTATACTGCACGCCATCCTGACTGACATACACGTTGTAAGCCGTGATAGTCCCGTTGCCGGCATCCGGACGAGGCGTGTACTCCAGCTTGCTGATGTTGTAAGTTCCACCCAAATTCAAAATAATCGATTGCGGCAGCGGATCAACATTAAACCATTTGATATGCCACCAAGTGCTTGGATCTCCGTCAAGGGCCAAGCCCGGCTCGTTCCCCGCCTGGAAGCTTGCCGCCGTTGCCGTCATTTGCGTCTGTGGAATTTTCACCAAACCGGTTTGCCCGGTTACCGTGACATCTACCTTCGCTTTAAAGCCGCCCTCCGCCGTCGTTGCCGTAATCGTCGCTGTTCCAGCGCCTTTCGGAGAAACGACGCCATTCTCATCTACCATCGCAATTGCCGGATTGCTTGTGCTCCAAGTAATCGTCGTGTTTGCTGCATTCAGAGGCATGACGGTGGCTTCCAAGGCAACCGGCCTATCAAGCACGTTCATCGTGATCTCCGAACGATCCACGGTAATGCCCGTCACTGCAGCCGTTCCGATAATCGGCAAGCCGATCAGCTTCACATCCGCGATGCTGGCTCTTGTGCTCGCATCAGGCAGTCCGGTAATCGTGATTCGCACATAGCGCCCTTGGCTGCCGAACGTATCTTTGAGCACTTCGCCGGCTTCGGTATTGTTCATGCGGTTTAACACTTGAATCCAGTTGCTGCTGCCCGCTTCCCGGACTTCCAGCTTGTATTTGTACACTTTATCGCTCTGTCCAAATGAAATCTCCAGGCCTTGAATTGCATACATTTTGCCCAAATCGGCGGACCATACATGACCCGGATTGGCATCATTCGCTGACCATAACGTATCCATTTTGCCATCGTTGGCATTGCTTGCCGGATATAGCGGATCTGTGCTGTCTGCCGATGCCGGCTTGCCTTTCAAAATATCACCTAAGACAGGAGGCGCCTGTGGCGTTTCATACACGTCGATTTCAGAGGCTGAGGCGAATCCGCCTACGGCCACTACTGCCTCCAGCTTCACATAGCGGGCGTCAACAGGCGTGAATTGGATATACTTTTTCAAATTGTTGCGGGTCCAATTACCTGTACTGATTTGCGTATAGCTCGTTCCGTTCGTACTTACGTACAAATTATAAGTTGTAATCGTGCCATTGCCGGCGTCTGTACGAGGTGCGTAACGGAATTGGCTAATATTGCGCACTTTGCCGAGATCAATAATAATGGATTGCGGCAGCTTGTCAGAGCCGTCCCATTTCGTATGCCAGACGGAATTGATGTCGCCGTCGATCGCTTTGGACGCTTCACTGCCTGGCTGGAAGCTTAGTGCCGAAGCCGTCATTTGATTTTTCGGAATCGCCAGCGGAGTTGGCACCGAACCGTCACGGTACACATTTAGTTCGGCCGCAGCCGCCGAGCCGTTGACTCCGGCAGTTGCTTCCAATTTCACATACTGCGCTTCTACCGTCGTGAAGGTCACTGTTTTTTCCGACTTATCCGCATTCCACGTGCCGCTGGTCACTTTGGTGAAATTCGTGCCGTCCGTGCTCACGTAGATGTTATAAGCTGTAATAATACCGTCTGTGCCCAAATATTGTCTTGGCAAATATTTTAATTTATTCACGGAAAACTTCGTTCCTAAGTTCAGTGTGATCGACTGCGGCAATGGAGTGCTGCCATCCAGCTTGGTGCTCCAGACGGTCTCATTGCTGCCATCCAGTGCATTTGCAATAGGGGAAGCTGCATCCGTACTTGTCGCCGTTGCCACGATGTCCCCTTGAGGGATTTTCGTCGGATCGTTGTCCGGTTCCGGCAGCGAAATGACCGTTGCATCCGTCAACGGAGTCGTATCTGCTGCAAATCCGGCCACCTTCACTTCGAAGCCTTGGTCAGCCTTCATATCCGGCGTTTTCACATACACGATTCCGCCTTTATCCGCGCTATCGAAGTACCAGCCGCTTGCCGCAGCCGCCAATTCCGTCTTGCTTGCATACTCCGTATATGCGGAGCCGCCTACCGAAACGCTTGCCGGTTTGGCATGCATATGAATTTGGAATTGATTTGTACGCGCTGCCAGCTTGCCATTGTAATCGCCAACGCTTGGTCCTACTTGAATTTTCAAGTCGCCTGTTCCCGTCTCCGGAGCGATCGAAGTAATTAACGTTTTGGCGAATTTGCCGCTGCGGTGCTCTCTCGATACCCCATCATCCTCATACATCGTAAAAGAATAAGTTTTGTAAGGATAGATATCATACGTAATCGGATTCGGCGGCATTTGACCGTCATACAGAGCTTCCGGATACATCGGAATAATGGCGCCGGCTTTGACGAGAAGCGGCACACGGTTTAGCGGAGCGCTGTATTCGTCCAGCATTTTGGAACCGTAATGCTCTGTCCCTGTCCAGTAGTCGATCCATTTCCCTTTTGGCAAATAAATACCGTTTCTTACGTTCGTATCTTTATAGACCGGCGCAACCAGCAGCGACTGCCCGGACATGAACTGGTACTGCGTCAGCGTGTTCTTCGTATTCGGATCGTTCGGGAATTCGTAGACCATCCCTCTCGTAAACGGCGCTCCTGATTCATAAGCTTCATTCAAATACGTATAAAAGTAAGGCGTCAAGCGCTGTCTAAGCTTTAAAATATCACGGTTATAGCTTGTATAAGGCTCTCCATAGCGCCATGGCTGCTTATCGACGGAAGCCCAACCGGACATGCTCATCAGGATCGGTGTAAACGCTTTCCATTGTAAATCGCGGACATACGTCTGGGCGCTTCCGCCGAAGATTCCATCCACATCACCGGTAGCGTACGTCATGCCTGACAACCCGGCGCCGATCATCGAAGGAATATGGAAACGGATATATTCCCAGTTCCCCGATTGATCCCCCGACCAAACCGTGGAGTAACGCTGCGTCCCTGCCCATCCGCCGACAGACCAGACGAAACCGCGGTCGTTGGAGTTGTTTTCAACCCCATCATGAGCCTGTCTCGTTGCATCGAGCGCGAAATCATAGCCAGGTCCGACCCAAGCGACATCCAGCTTGTTCAATCGCGTGCCGGCTACGCCAACTTCCGTTGCGATATTCGCAAGTCCGTTTTGCGTCCACAAGCCTGTGTAGAAGCCTAAGTCATGAAGCTGTTGCACCGTGCTTGGCAGCTGCACATACCCGCAGCCGTATCCATCGTTTGGCAGCAGCCAACCGCCCGGCATATCATTGGAGCGGAAACCTTGCGCCACTTTCAAAACATCCGGCGTCGTCAGCTTATTCGGCTTGTTAGCGCCGGTGTTGCTTGTATTGTAGCAATCCGCATCACCCATGCTCATTCCCCATCTGGGAATCAGGGATGGCTTGCCGGTCAAATCCGTATAGCCGTTCAGAATATCTTTCATCGTCTCGCCGTAAAAATAATATGCGTCAAAACGGTTCTCATTGTGTGTCAGCTGTGCGGGACTGCCAAAGTCGTATGTACCGTCTTGAAATGTGTTCCGCAGTACGCCGTAGCCCGCCGTGCTCAAATAAAACGGAGACGGATTGGAGACGGTGCCGCTGCCCCAGTCGCCAAAGTCTTTGGCGATTTTAATCGTTTTGTCACGGTGCGAGAAAAATCCGTTTTGCATCCCCCCGCCGTAGTAATATTCATCGGCTCCCCTTACGAGCTTCTGAGTTGTCGAGGAAGAGCTGTAGTTTAGCGGAGATTCCTCTTGCCATACGATTGTAGCATTGTCGCTCTTGTACATCGCGAATTTGAGCGGGCTTTTGTATGCGCGCAGAATGAACTTGCCTGTCGCGATTTTGTAGTAGCTGCCCTCATCGGACCAATTCACAGCGACAGGGCCGAAATCTTCCTTCACAACGATCGGCTCTTTGGGCGTAGTTGAGCTTCTGCCAGCCGGCGTTTGGAATTTTCCTCCTACGCCAAGCCAGATCCGCACCATATCGTCGCGATTGAAAATAACTTTGACTTGATCGGTACCGGATGTAATCGTAAACGTCTTCTCATCTGTTTTCTCGAATTTCGTGATGTCGCCAACCGCTGCCGCATGTGTCGTTGTCCCACCTATCAACATGATCGCTAGTACGAACACCAGGCAAAAAACAAAACCAAAAGCATGTTTGAGCGTCTTCACTTCCTGCACTCTCCTCATTCATTTTTACCTCGTCATCCTTTTAATGCTCCGGCTGTTATCCCTCCTGTAATTTGTTTTTGGAAAATACTATAGAACACAATCGTCGGACCCATAGATATAATCAGGGCTGCGAAGAGTGGTCCCCACTCCGTTCTGTACTGCATTTCACCCTGCATAACCGCAATGGCTACCGGTATCGTATATTTGGTTGGATCATTGATCAGCACAAGCGCAAAGACATATTCATTCCAAATATTCAGCACGGTTATGATTGCTACAGACATCAATCCCGGCTTGGCAAGTGGAAGCATGATCCGAAAAAAGATGCCATAGTGGGAAGCGCCGTCTATCGATGCGGCTTCTTCCAGTTCGCTGGGCAGCGATTTGAAAAAGCTGACCAAGACGAATACGGCAAACGGCACGGCTGTGACCATGTAAACTAAAATGAGACCGAATAAATTGTTCGTCAGATGAAGATCATTCAGCAGAAAAAACAGGGGAATGATACCAAGGAATGTTGGGATCATCATGTAGGAAAGATACGAATAGTATAGTAAGCCGTTTCCTCTGAACGTAAACCGGGCAATTACGTAAGCCGTTGTCGCCGATAAGAGCACTCCGAATGCCGTGCTTACAATGGTCACAATCAGCGAATTCATAAAATTATGGCCAAAATTATATTTCCCCCACACATACGAAAAATTTGACCAAAGCAGAGGCAGCTTCGGTAGATCCCACGGTTTTCCCAAGAAAAACTGTTGATTGTCTTTTAAGGCGCTGAGGATCGTCCAGATGAGCGGATAAAGGACACAAATCGCCCAAGCGATTAGAATGATTTTAAAAAACAGCCGAAATATAGGATTGACGGTACCTTGACTCATATGAAAAACCCCTCTACGTTAATTCAATTGTTTCTCTCTTCATCAGCCTCTGAAGGGTTGCTGTGGTGATTAAGGAGAGCACCAAAATGAGGACGCCAATCGCAGACGCGTAACTGAATTTGCCAAATTTGAAAGCATTCAAGTACAAATACGAGCCCATAACCTGTGTGGCATTATCGACTCCGCCTTCGAAGGTCATAATCGTTACGATGACGAACGACCCGTTGAGTGTCGTCATCACAATCCATACCACGGAAGTCTTGATTTGTTCCCACGAAAGGGGGAGCGTAATCAACCAAAATTGATTCCACTGCGACGCTCCGTCAATCTCGGCGGATTCAAATAGCGACGATGGAATGCTGAGAATACCGGCGACCAGTAAAATGATCGTAAAGCCTACGCCTGCCCAGATCGAAGGCGGCAGCAGGGCGAATATCGACCATTTATCGCCTAACCAGGCGAAATCAAACTTTTTATTCGTAAATAGCGAGATAAAAGAATTCAAAAATCCAAGGTTCGGATTATACACATAGCGCCACAGAACCCCGACGACAACGACGGAAAGCACATTGGGCAGAAAGAAAACGATACGGTAAAACCCTGAACCGCGAATGCCCAAGCGGGTTAGCGCTACCGCGAAGAACATGGACAAAACCATAAAACCAATGACTTTACCGAAAACTAGAATATAGTCGTTGCGAATCGTCTTGGGGATCACACTGTCATCGAGCATATCCTTGAAATTTCCCAGGCCGATGAAGTTATACGTTTCGGAACCGCCCGACCAATCAAACAAACTAAGGTAAATCCCTTTGAACATCGGATAAACGGTAAACACGAGATACAGAAGCAAAGTTGGAAGAATAAAGGAAAGAATGAACATATTCCGCTTCATCTTCGCCGTACTGATTCTCTCGCTTGCCTTTCGCTCTATCCCGGCAGGTGTGGTTGTGTTGCTCGCTTTCATACTTGCCTCCAATCTAAGCTTCCGAATGATAATAAGGGAAACATCGAATGCGTTCCCTTATTACCACTCCAAATGACTTATTTTTTTTCTTTGGAACGAATTTTATCTGTGGCCTCTTCCATACGATCCGACCATTGCTGCGGTGTAATTTCACCTTTCGTAAGAGCGAGCGTTGCGTTGTTTCTTGCAGTTACAAGCTCCTCAGGAATAACAACCTCAGGGGCAACGACCGTGTTTGGTGAATTATAGAATTTGGCTGCTTCTTTCGTAAGCGCCGGTGCATTCGTACCTTCAAGATCTGCCTTGATGTTAGCAGGGGCTTTGGAAAGCTCTGCCCATAATTTACTCTCTTTTTCTGTGAAAATGAATTGCATGAATGCTTTAGCCGCCTCAGGATTTTTCGCTTTCTTCGCGATTGCAACGGTGGACGTGTACGGATTCGCTACGAACTTGCCGCCTTTGTCTTGGCCAATGGAAGGCAAGAATCCGAATTCGAATCCGGCTGGAATGTCCTTCGCCATTTCGCTTTCCACCCATATGCCTGTCGGAATGAAAGCTGCTTTATGCTGCAGCCATTGCGTTTGGGAATCCGTATGATTCAGAGCCGGTGATCCTTTGTCGATGAGCCCTTTGTCTCTCATTTGCACAATTCTATCCAGAGATTTCATAACAGGCTCGCTCTTCCAAACTCCCTTTTCAAGGGAATTAATTTTCTTAAAAATGGATGTGTCATAGTTGTTCATCGCAATAATCGTTGGGTCTAACAAACCGCCATTAATGTAATACGGGTAAACTCCTGTATGGATATAATCGCTCATTTTTCCATCGGCTTTAATTTTCTCGCCTAAATCCATGAAGCTTTGGAAGTCTGCAGGCGCTTCCCAGCCTTTGCTTTTGAATAACGCTTTGTCGTAGAACGTGCCCCAAGAACCGAAAACGAGCGGAACAGCGAATGCTTTCCCCGGCTTGTACTCCTCAGGCTGAGCGATCAAGAGATCGAGAATCTTCTTTCCGTCTACATTCTTGGCATCCTTCAGCCAGTCCGTAATATCCATCAGCTGGTCATCCGTTACCATCTGCCTGGTGTTGGAGCCCGCTCCGTCGATGTAAACAAAATCAGGCGGATTCCCCTGAATCCAACGCGGTTTCATTTGATCGTTAATTTTGGCGCCTGCGGATTCCTTGATCTTCAAATCGGGATTTTGCTTTTGGAACTCAGCAATCGCTTGTTTCCACCACGCATCGCCATATCCGCCGACAAAATATTGGATTTCAAAGTCACCGGCAAGCTTTGTTCCTTCAGGTTTGGCAGTGGCAGCGGGTTTGACGCTCTCCACCGGTTTCGCGCTGTCGGCCGGCTTTACTGACGCACTTGTCGTAGTCGCATTATTGCTTCCGCAGCCTGTCATAGCAAGTAAAACTGTCGATAGCACCATACCCATTGCCATTGTTTTTTTTGGCTTCATCATCGTAAAGACCTCCCTAGAATTATGCGGAGCCGCCTGATTGGATAGCATCCGCTTCTACTCATTTCCAATTCCTTCGTACACCTTAATCATAGTAATTTTCACGGTATTCAACCATTGATTAAATGACTGTAAATAGTTAAAAAAGTATTGTCTTTAGGTGGATTTTTGTAAAATGAAACAAAGGCCAGGAATAATTTCCTGACCTTTGCCTATATATGCCTTACCGGCTTTTGTCGAGAGCAATCTGCTGCAGCCGGTCAAGCGCTTGTTTGGGCGTCATCTGGCCGAGCAGAACCGTTTGCCCCATATTTCTGGTCGCATTCAGAACGGCAGACCATGCGGGATTATTGATGGGGTAAAACTTTGCGCTTTTAATAGAATCTAAATTTTGTTTCATAGAGGGATCGTTAGCCGCCAATTTGCTGCCTACCGTACGGATGGTTGGAAGAAAACCTTCCCGAAGAACAAACTCCTCGTAACGCCCGTCCTCATAAATAAAATCAAGAAATTTCGACAACGCTTCCTTGTTCGTATGATCGGTTTTGAAAGACATCCATACGTCCTGCACACCCAGCACCAGAGGCGTCTGCCCCTCTTTCACCGGGATCGGTCCTTTCGCCCATTTCAGTCCAGGATACTCATGCGGAACGACGGCTTCAAAATAGTTGCCAGAAATCAACATCCCGAGCTTGCCGTTACCCAGAATCCGCTGTTTTTCATCGCGTGTTGTCACCGCCGGTTCCGGGTCCGTTAAACCGTCCTCGTAAAGATTTTTTAGAAACGTGATGCCTTCCACATTCTCAGGCGAATTGATCGCCCACTCGCCATCCTTCATCCAGCCTCCGCCGGCACCATAGAAAAAATAAGAAAGATACGCCCAAATTTCATTATCCGTCAAATCGACGCCGAAGCCGTCCACTTGCTTCGTATTCTTGATTTTGCGCGCATCCTCCTCCAGATCTCTCCAAGTTTTCGGCGGTTCCGTAAGGCCAACCTCATTGAAAATATCTTTGTTATAATACAGTTCCCGGATTGTCGTTACATAAGGAACCGTGTATTGCTTGCCAAGCATTTTGCCGCTGTCCATCAGATAGGGATAAAACTTATCCTTCAGTTCCGTCGAAAGAATATCGTCCATGCTGTTCAGCAGTCCATCCTTGGCAAAGTGCGCGTAAATGTTCGTGAGCAGCAAATCCGGAGGCTGATTGCGGCTGATCATCGTATTGTAAGCACTATCCAGGATGTCCCAGTTAATGACCTGCAGTTCCACCTTAATGTTCGGATACTTCGTTTCGAATTCTTTCACCACATTTTCAAAATAAGGCTTAGTCGACGTGCTGTACTCGGCAGCCACAAACGTAATCATCGCCTTCGCGTCGGGGTCGGGCGTAACCGGATGGAAAACGTCCTCGCTGATGCATCCGGTGAATACAATAGCCGTAAGCTGCAGAAGTAAAAGCGACCAAGCCGTTTTTGTTTTACCTGTTTGGCTCATGGTTAGATCCCCCTTCCGTCATTTCCCTACTTTTCCACCAAAGGAAAGAGAAGCTCCTGATTTTCTTGGGTGTACATGTTTTCTTTGGTTATGACATGGGCGTCTATATTCACTTTGGGGTCCACTTTAATACCGGACAAAGCCTGCACCGCCGTTTCAACGGACAAATACCCCATATTGAACGGCTTTTGCACGATTGTGGCCTTGATAATCCCTTCTTCCAACAGCTTGATCTCATAAATGGAGCTGTCAAAACCGACGATTTTAATGTGATCCTCCCATCTTTTTTCTTTGATTGCCCTGGCGGCCCCTAACGTGGCCTTTTCATTCAAGCCTGCAATCCCCTTGATATTCGGATACATGGCCAGCAGATGTTTGACCTGTTCATAGGCCGCATCCTCTGTACCGTCAAACTCATAATTGCCTGCATATTCCGCACCGGGAAAATCAGCAATGGCTTCCTTAAACCCGTTCACGCGCTCTTTCTCGGCGATCGATTGCTGATTGCTGCCGAGGGTCATCACGCCAAATAATTGACTGTTGTGTCCTCCTGCCAAGAAAACCCCGGCTTTTCTCCCCGCTTCAAAATTATCGGTTGCAATTAGGCTCGCATCCGTATGGGAATAGACCGGAGAATCGATTAAGATGAGCTTCGTTCCGGACTCTTTTATTTTTGTGGCAGCAGGTGCAAGCCTCTCGTAATCGGTAGCAGCGAGAATGATAGCGTCGGGCTTCTTCATCAACGCTTCATCCACATTCCGAATTTGTCCTGCGGTATCCGTTTCCGATACAGGTCCCGTTATATCGATATGGACAGCAAGCTCCTTCGCTGCCGCTTTTACGCCTGCGCTAACCATCTGCCAATAATCCGAGCGCACGTTGTTCGTTTTTAGGACGACAGCGATCTCGAGCTTTCTTGGATTCGTAATACGCAGCATCTCCATGCTGGCTACCACGCCAAAACCAATCACGATCACGGACAGCACTGCCAAGAAAACCGGCCTTTTAACGGTCATCGGCGACTCCTTTCTGGGCACATTTGGGGAGCACAATCCGAACCTCCGTACCTTCCCACTTTTCACTTTTAAACGTAAGGCCAAACTCATTTCCGAATAGCTTAATCCGTTCGTTCACATTACTGACCCCGATCCCTTTGACGACGCCATCTTTCACTTTCAAAATATGTTCCAGCTTGTCCGGCTCCATGCCGACTCCGTTATCGGCGACGACGAACACAATGGTATCTCCGTCTTCTTTTCCTGTTATTTTAACCAAACCGGGCTCCAAACTGTTCTTGATCCCATGATAAATCGCATTCTCAACGATCGGCTGCAAAATAATTTTCGGAATATGAACCTCCAAAATGCCGGGATCAACCTCAATCTGAAAATCAAGCTTGTCCTTGTATCTCATCGATTGAATCAACAAATAATTGGTGATGTGCTCAATCTCAACCCGAACGGAAACGGTTTCATTATTCTTATTAATAATCGCGCGAAACAGCTTGGCAAGCGAAGAAGTCATCTGGACAACCTCGTCATGCTTTTTTCGCTCCGCCATCCAAATGATGGAATCCAGCGTATTGTATAAAAAATGAGGATTAATTTGCGCTTCAAGCAGCTTCATTTCGCTCTTTCGCTTGCTTTCTTCATTCTGAATGATCTGATTCATTAAATCTTTGATCCGGCCGACCATGATATTGAACGTTTGACCCAATTGTCCGATTTCATTCTCGCTGCGAAATTCCGAACGAATGCTGAAGTCTCCTTTTTCCACTTGCTTCATATTGCTTTGCAGCAGCTTGATTGGCCGCGAAAGGTGGCGGGAAATAAAGAAAGAGAGATAAAGCGCGATAACTAAAGCCAGAATCGTCCATAAAAAATACGAAATGTTAATCTGATACTGGTTGGCGATAAGCTCATTGGCATAGGCGACCCCGACAATTTTCCAGCCGAAGTGCGTCTCTTGGATCGTATAGATCCGTTTCTTGTTGCCATCTCCCGTAACGAAGCTGCCGCTGCCGGCCTGTTTGACCTCATCGATCATCTCCGCTTTTAAATTGCTGTTAATCAACTTCTGCTGCGGGTGATACACGATGCTGCCATCCTTGTCGAGGATGAAAACATACCCTCTTTTGCCCAGATTAATATGATTGCAAATTTCGCCTAAGACATTCAAGTTGAGATCAACCAGGAAAATACCTTCTCCCGTAATGCCGTCCGCACTTTTTAGTTCCCTGCTCAAGGAAACTACCCAACGGTACTCGTTCTGGATAATGTTTTGGACATGGGGAGCGGAGATGACGGATTTCCCTCCTTCGGCTTTTGCATTTTTGTACCACGGCTGTTCCTCAAAGTTGGCATTCATATTCAGGCTCGTAATCCGGCGATCGGACACGAACCGGTTATTGTAGCCAAAAACCATAATCGAAGCAATATCTTTACGGGTAATCAAAATGGATTGAAATAAATCGGATATCCGTTTCTCATACGGTCTGCGTTCTTCGTCACTAATAAAGCCCGTCCCTGTAATGTAATATTTCACGTCTTTATTCGTCGATGCGAGCATGGAGATATCTTCCATATTGGTTATGTAGGACTGGATATTGATATTCACCTGTTGGACGATTTCAGCTATATAGTGCTTCGAATTCATTTCCACCGCGTCAGCCGAAAGATGGTAAGAAATGTAGCTTGTGATCACGATGAGAAATAAAATCAAACATGAAAAGACGACCGAAATACTTGATTGAATGCTTCTAAATTTGAAAAGAAATGATCCGGCATTCCCTTCTTTTCTCATCCTTATTTCTCCCTCAATAACTTTTCTCGGTATTCCGTAGGGGTTGTCCCCGTATGTTTTTTAAATAATACACTGAAGTATTGAGGGTCGCTGTAGCCAACTTTGGCCGCTACTTCATATGATTTTAGAGGAGTTTGCTGCAGGAAATCTTTGGCTTTCTCAATCCGGACGCGCGTGACATATTCCATGATGGTTTGTTCCTTATTTTGCTTAAACACGGTGCTGAAATAGCTTTTGCTCAAATGGACATGCCGGCAAATTTCATCGACCGTAAGGTTCTCATTCGAGTGGTGCTTTTCAATGTAGTCAATTACACTCAGAACCTGCATTTTCGTCTGGTCGCTTCGCTGTTCTGAAATATACAAAATCGCTTCTTTACAAATCGTTAGGAGCCAGGTTTCAATTTCATCCAACGTTTTGAACCGGTTAATATCCTGCAGGACGATTTCATGCCCTTTAAAATGCATAACGTCGCTGCCAGCGAATTCATGAATCGTATTCATAATGGCAATAATGATCGACTGAATTTGTAAATAACAAGCCCACATTGGCATTAGGGAGACTTTTAAAGTGCTTATCAGTTGATCGATGAGAACCTGCGCTTCACCTCGTGTTCCCGTTTTGATCAAAGTTGAAAACTTGCGACTCCATTCAATATCCAGCTGGTGAACGGGTATATTGGCGCCCTCCATATCATCGATGGAGATGACCCTGTTGTTGCCAAGCAAAAATCTGTAGTCCAGTGCGGAAATAGCCCCTTTGTACGATAGCGGAAGCTCGTTTAACGTTTTGCACAGCAGGCCAACGCCAACCGTAACGGTGAATTTCAAATATTTCTCCATGCAAAAGCGGATGACCTCAGCTAAGTTGAGCGCCGCCTCATACGTCCCTTCTTCCCATTCCCCGAAAAAAATGACGGTTATGCGTTCTTCCCTCGTTCGAAAAACGATGGCCTCTTTTCCCTCCATCACTTCTTGAACGATGTTAAAGGCGGCGGACCGGAAAAGCTCCGGATCGTTCTGCCATTTTTCCTTTTTGATTTCATCGAAATCGTCAATGTCAATGGCGACAACCAGATATGGCGGAGCGATCAACGGAAGGCCGAAATAGTGAAATCTTTCTTGAATCCTGCTATCTCTCAGCGTGCCGCTTACAACTTGTTCAAGAAACCGTTCTCTTAATAATGGCAAGCTTTGATGAAGCTGCATCTTCAGATGAGAGAGATTTTCACGGTTTTCAGCTTCCTGATCCATTTCGATTTTCACTTTATCGAGCAGATTGCGAAGTTCGTTTGCCGTAATCGGTTTTACGATGAAATCATGTACCTTAAGGCGCAGTGCTTTCTGCGCATAATCAAAATCGTCATGACCGGTTAAGATGATCACCTTGATGTACGGATAGTTCAAATGAATTTGTCTGGTCAGTTCAATCCCGTCCATGAACGGCATGCAAATATCCGATAAAACAAGATCTGGCCTGAGTTCTGCAATAGCTTCCAGAGCTTCGCTGCCATTCCTGTAATCTCCGATACACTCAAATCCATGTCTCTCCCACTCGATGCTCTCCTTGATGCCTTCCCTCACTTCGATTTCATCATCAACGATTACGATTCTATACATGGTGTACACCCCTGTCTCTACATAAAAAAACGGATTTCCGATATTTTCAGGAATCCGGTCATAGCTTTGGATGTATTGCAACGTATTATCAAAGACCGTTTCGCAGGTGGAATGTACTTCCATCTCTCATTTCCTAATATTATACAAGTCTTTACTGCCGTCGGGAAGGAGTCTAATTTGTATGGTTTTGTCGAAAATTCTCGCCTCATCGTTGAAATGCCTAGCGTAAGCAAGAGAATGCACGAGATGTATCCGTTTTTGTACAAACATGTCTTGGAAAGAATGCAACCGACTCTCCAATTTGGACACAAAAAAGAGGCTGCTCATTTAGCAGCCCTATCATGCCGACTTGCGGCATCCATCCCTAAGTTCATTGCGATACCGAAGCGCTTGGATCATGCTGTTTCCTGCGCAGCCAAACGACGACTCCGAACACGACGACTGTTGCCATCGACACCCAGGAGCTGTACAGAAACACTTGTCTCATGCCGTACGCTGCACTCATGATCCCGCCGAAGAAACTCCCAATGATACGCGCGGCTCCGAGGCTGAGCAAACCGTTCAGCGTTTGTCCGCTAGCTTTCCATTCCGCAGGCACTTCGCGGTTGATGAAGGTTGCCAGCGTGACGGATAATACGATGAAAATAACGCCGTGCAGCAGCTGCACCGGCAATATCCAATGAGGCTGGTCAATGACGGAAAACAGGAACCACCGGACGGAAGAGCCCAGCGCGGCAATAATTAAAAGCATCGAGACCGAAACGCGCTTGAAAATCCAGCCGGAAAACAGCAGAAACGGCAGCTCGCTCATCGAAGAAATGACCATGGACCATCCGAGCATCAAGCTGTCGGCACCCATTTCCTTGAAATAAATCGGGAAAAAAGCATAATAATATCCTAACGTAACTTGGACAATAAAATTAATCCCCAAATAAAACATCAGCTTTCCGTTACGGAAAAGCTCTCTGAATTTCTTCCCTGTGACGTTGGACGACCGGCTGACTGCTTGCGGAAAGCACCAAAGGAGCAGCAAAGCGGCAACCATCGTACCTGCGTAGACGGGGAACATCGAATTAATGTGCGATTTGGCGACGATGCCGAATATAAGAGACATGGTGGCGAAACCGATCGTGCCGCCAAGACGGATCCAACCAAAATTCCATTTGGGACGCCTGTCCAGCTCCTCCAAGGTTATCGCGTCGCTGAGCGCAAAAATGGACGTTTGGAAAAACATGAACACACAGATCAACACAAGCAAATACATGAACTGATCCGAGAGCGGAAAAAACATAATCGAAACGCCGCTGCCAAGCAAGAGCAGGAACAGCACACTATTTTTGGTCTTGGCACGATCGCCTAATGCTCCCCATACCGGTTGCCCCAGCATGGCAACGAGCGGCCCGAGACTTAGAAGCATCCCGATTTGTTCTTGCGAAAACTTGATGTTATGCAGGTATACCGGTAAAAAGGTGCCATAAACCGCATTCCCCATATAAATGACGGCATAAAATAACAAAAATGCGTAAAGTCTCGTTGTCAACCCCTTCTTTCTTGCTTAAAGTAAAATAAACCAGCCCCAAGATGAAGGGCCGGCTCCGACTTCAGGTTATTAAAAATGTACGACAAGTACCGCTAGCGTTCAAGCTTTATTTTTCATCTGCTTCTACATGACTAACCGGGCGGAACAGCAAGGACAGGCGTCCTTTTCCAAATACACTTCTTTTATGAGCTGCAAATAGTCCATGGACCTGTTTAGATCCATCTCCTCCTTGTTCATCCGGTATTGCTTCCCGTTCATCATATTCCACACCTGCAAGGACTCCGGCATTTTCCCAAATGCTTTCACACAATAGACCACCGTCATATGGAAAAACAGCTGCATAGCGGCCTCGTTTTCTTCCATCACATATTTATGGATCACGAACGAATCCTTCGCCGGCGCCATGACTTGCATAATTTGGGACAAGCCTGAATGAAGCTCTTCCACCCACACAGGACAGCTCTCGAAAAGCATAAGCGGACATTCGACGGCGTTCTCGCCGGTGAGCGCCTTATACAGATGCATAAGCACGTTTCGTTTGACATCCATATAAAATGCCAGCGACTCAAACTTGCGAAACTTATTCGTCCATCGTCTCTCGAACTGTTTCGTTAATGAAAATAACGTGCGAGATTTGAGCGGCAGCGAATACCAATCGTTAATCGCATGGTAAGCCGCATATTGTGTAAGCTGTCTCCAGTCCGGCTCGTCTGGACTGATAGGGCTGCACGCTGGAGAATTGTTCCGAATCCAAAGCTCGAGTTGATAATCGCTCAAAATATGCATGGTTCCCGTGCCCACGCCGATCTCATTGTCGTTCAACATATGTATGGGACACCCCCGTGATGGTTAGCAAACTTCAATTGATAATGATTTTCAATATCATTTATTAATTCAAATGATAATGTTTCTCAACTCAACTGTCAAGTCCTTTCCTCATCACATTCTCAGCCGCCGTCTTGATATACGTATTCCTTTGCAGCAGAAAGTTATGCATATAAGCTTCCAGAAACCATTGATCCGCTAATCTTCCCAACACGCCAAGAGGCGACGTATACGCAAAGATATCGATCATTCTTGTACCGTTATGGACAGCAGTAAACTCATGGGTGTGTTTGAATTGCTTGAAAGCTCCGCGAACCTGCTCGTCTACAAAACGATGAGGACGTTCCATCTCCGTTATTTTCGCAGTAAGCCTCTGTTTGATGCCAAAATGGACTGCCTCCCATGTCACGGTCTCCCCTAATTCAATGAGGCCGCTTGTCCTGCCTGCTATCGGTCTTTCCTTCGTTTGTGCGGTTGACTTCGCATGGATGTCGATGCTTCTTGCCAAATCAAAAACAATCTCAACGGGTGCGTGAATCAGCAGTTCAATCCGTATGATCGGCATGAAGTTAGCCCCCTCCAAAGCATTCCTGCAAAAAGAGGAGCGCCTTCCGTTGATGCTCTTCGCCGGTTTCATGTCCAGAAAACGGATAATCAAAGATGCGTTTAGAACATGTCAACCGGTTGTAGGCAGCATAGATGGTTTCCGGCATGCAGACCGTGTCCTTCCAACTGACTGACATGGCTACACTTGATTGAATACGGTGAGCTAGATTTACTATGTCAAAATATGCCATCGCTTCTAGAGCTGCATCCAATTTATCCGGATATCGTTTCAGGTAGTTGGCGATCTCCGAAAGCGAACCCGTGGAATGGAGGATGCCATAGTCGATTTGACAAAGGTTCGGAATGTTCGCAACGACTGCCGTTATTTTAGAGCTGAGCGCGCCGGCCAGCAGCGCCATGCCCCCGCCCTGACTCGTGCCAACTGCGGCTATTCGATTGGCGTCGATTTCCGGCTGCTGCACGGCGGCTTCCACGGCTCTTACGACGTCCAGTGCAAGCGCCATGTAATAGCTGCGTTCCTTGTTGAGCAGATTCTGCGTAACCCAGCCCTTCGAAGTGCCGGCATCATCCTGCAGATGATTGCCGGTTTCCCCTGCCTGTCCTCTGGCGTCAACAGCCAGAACGGCGTAGCCGAGCAGCAGGTAAGCGGCGTAGCGCTCCGGGAGGCCTTTGTCTCCGCCATAGCCAGGGAAGAGGATGACACAAGGCGGCTTCCGGCTGCTCCCGCTTGGTTGATCGGGAACGAGAAACCAAGCGTGAATTGGCGTGCCGTCATGGCCGAGATAGGTCAGCTTGTCCATTCGGACAGAAGGAAAGAACGGGGCAAGCTGTTCCCTTCGGACAATCAACGGCTGCCGGTTTGCCTCATCTAGCGCTCGGTTCCAATAAGTATCGATGGCATTCTTATCCAGCGTGGGAGCCGGCGCGTATTGCTCCAGGTCTTTTTTGCGTTTCGCAATCACATTCATATTCATATTCGTGTTTTCCTTTCCAAAAATGAAGCTAACATAGAAAAACAGCCCCAGCGGTCCGAAACACCCCACTGGGACAGTCCTTTTGCTGCATTCTATTATTCGGTATCCTTAGATTTCTCCTCAGTTTCTTCAAGCAGCTGGGCCGACTCTTCTTTGGCTGGCACGCTAATTACAGGTGGCTTCACCTCAGGCAGTACAGGCCGGCTCTGACCGTACAAGTTTACGAAGATCTCTTCAATCTCATCTCCGGTCAGATCACCGCGCTTCAGCAGCTCTTCCGCAATGGCATGAACGAAACCGTCATATTCTTTGACGAGCTTCTTCACTTCGAGCATTTGAGCATTCAACAGCGCGTTAATTTTGGGTCTGAGCGCCTTCAGCCCTTCTGCCCGGGGACCGACGGCCAGCCAACTGAACAGTTCATCCCCCATCCCGACCATGCCGAGGTAAGCTCCCGCCAGTTCCGTTGCATGCTGGAGGTCAGAAGTAACACCGTTTAATTTCTTGTACAGAAACTCCTCCTCTACGGCGCGAGCTGCCAGACAAACTTGAATTTCCGCCAAAATCTCGCTGTCGCTCCGGTTGTACCGCTCGTGCGTCGGTTTGGTCGCAGCGAGACCGAGCGCTCCGCCCCGTCGAATGATCGTCACTTTCCAGACGCGTTCGTGCGGCTTCAGGAGGAACTGGGCCACCGCATGGCCCGCCTCATGGTAGGCTACATTCCGCTTCTCATCGTCTCTCATCGAGCGAAGCGGCTGCTTGAGCCCCCACTCATAAGTCTCCATCGCCGCCCGGAAGTCCTCATAACTTGCCAGCTGAGCTCCGCGCTGGTGCGCGATTACAACGGCCTCGTTGACGATGTGCTTGATTTGCGCGGGGCTGTATCCGATCGTATCGAGACCTGCAGCCTCCGGTGTCAGCGAGTCGTCCCGCTTCACTTTTTTCAAATAATACTGGAAGATGTCGACCCGTCCGTCATAGTCAGGAACATCCACCCAAAGCTGCCGGTCGAACCGACCTGGCCTCAGCAGCGCAGAATCCAGCACGTCAGGCAGGTTCGTTGCCGCTACGGTCAGTACCGCCGGCCGCTCCGCCTTTTTGCGCCGCAGTCCCAGCGAGCGGAGCAACTTGGCAATCTTGGAGTTGTCAACGTTCGGCGGGTCCATCTGCAAGAGCAGCTCGTTGAGGAGCCCTGAGCCTCCGCCCATGCCCATCATCCCCATCATGCCTCCGCCTGCCCCTCCTTGACGGCTCATGCCGATGGCATCGATCTCGTCAATGAAAATAATGCAGGCGCCGTACACCTTGGCGAGCTTCCGCGCTTTCTTGAAGATGCCCATCACCTTCAAGTTTCCTACGCCGAAGAACATGTTCTGAAAGCTGGGGGCCGAAGCGTATGCGAAAGGCACTTGAGCTTCGTTGGCAATAACTTGAGCCAAGTAAGATTTCCCGGTGCCTGGCGGGCCGCATAGCAGCAAGCCACGGATCGCCTCGCCACCCATCTCCTTGAATTCCTTGACCCCTTTGAGCAGGGTCACAATCCGTTTCGCATTCTCAACAATTTCCGGGTTCCCCCGATAATCGTCCCAGGTTGCTCCTGTTTCCCCAGGCAATATCCAGTAGGTTCGCCCCCTGGCCAGAAACCAGAAGAGAGCTACGAACTGGATGATCATGAAGGATACTGCGAATAACAACTGAAATAACAGACTGGCGATGGTCAACGCAGCATTCCAATAGGGCGGCCCTCCTACAAACAACAACATACCGACTAACACGAGGGCCACAAGCCAGAGGATGAATTTACGCCACTTAATCCATTGATATCTCCTCATGGCTTCACTTCCTTTCCTGGGACCAACTTCAAGAAGGCCCGCTATAATTTATTGGAAAATTTTCTTGATATCCAATAAATATTTGAGAATGACGGCGATCCCGCAGATGAAATAAAAGATCACAAGAATCCACCCTGTAGGATCGATTGAAACTAGGTTTACAAGCACATTCAATGGAAAAACATAATAGAGGACATCTTTTAAATAGCCTAATACGAATGTAACATCAAAAGATCCTTCCCAAAACGATTTGAAAAAGGAAATTAGAAAATGAATAATCATTAATCCAAATATGGCCCATAATGTGTAAATCATCCAGCCCGCAACTGTTAGTATCACTTTTCACCACCACCTTCCTACATACTATGCTAGGAATACTGACAGGTGAGGATGATGTGAGATTCAGTTCGACACTAGATTAACACCAATATATTCTATTTATTTCATATTAAGACCGAGTGCCGCTGAAAATCAAGTGTATGTTACGGCCGACAATCACGATGATGAGAGCGCAAAAAAATGTTAATTCATGGATAAAATGGTTCCGTAAATATGACATATCCCTCGCATTGCTTCGCATTTCCAAGAGAGAGGGAACTATGGTCCGCTATCCGGCAAATAGCTGCCTTTTCTACTGCTTAAGCGGAACTATAGGGCTTTATTTGTTCTTTTCTGATGGTTTTCCCATCACAATGGCGGAATAGCGGACTGTAGTTCCCACTAAAAGCTCAGAATGCCATTTTACGCAGAAATAGTGGACTGTAGTTCCCAACAACACTCTCCAGCCACCTTAGTCGTCTCCATTTGAATACATTTCACTTTGTGGGGCAGCTGGATCTCGGATGACGAGGATAACGGGGATTGTCTGGAGGTAGGCGGTGGCGCGAATTTCGGGTGGTGGAGGTAGCTGGAGATCGTTGGCTTGTTGGCGGGGCGGGAGTTTCGGGGTGCGGAGGTAGCTGGGAAATGATGGAATTGTGGGTAATGGGCGGAATTTCGGGTAGCAGAGGTAGCTGGGGATCATTGGCTTGTTAGTGGTACGGGAAAATCGGTTTGCAGAGGCATATGGAAATAATTGTATTTTTTTGACGCGAATTTCGGATGGTGGAGATAGCTCGGGGATGATAAGATTTATGTGACGGTTGTGAATGTGATGCAGAGATGGTTGAACCGCTCAGCAGTCAGTAGATTAGTCAGATGGAGATCCGGGGACGGGGTTACCCTTTTAGCTCAAATAACTGCCCATAGCTCCCCATCCCTCCGTCTAGCTGGGACTACCTATTCCAATCTTCCTTTAGCATGCCATATACATAATGGTCGATAAAACGGTCGTAGATCCATTCATTTTGCCGAATCAGCCCTTCGTTCATAAAACCTAACTTTTCAGGAATGGCCCTGCTCTTCAAGTTGCCTGATCCGCATTTTATCTCAACCCTGTTGAGTCCTAATTCGTTCAGTGCGTAGTCGACTAACTTGCGGCAGGATCTGGACATGATGCCATGGCCTTGAAACGGCTCGCCTAACCAGTAACCTATGCTGGTTTTCTTATTAGTCCAATCAACCGAATGGTACCCGATACAGCCAACGAGCTCTCCCTTGAACCATATGCCCGAATTGAATCCATTGTTGGAAGCATATTGTTTTTGGCAAAACGCAATAAAGGACCTCGTATCCTCCACATCCACGGTTCCATCTACCCAAGGAAGCCATTCCCGGAGATAGGACCTTGAAGCACCCGTTAATGCATACAAGCGCTCAGCATCGCTAGGTTCAAACACTTTCAATACAAGCTCATCATCGATTTTTAGCAGCATTCCCCAGCTTCCTCTCCGCCTATGATTGAACAGCCATTTCATTATATCAAAAAAAGACCGCGGCGGAGCAGCTGAAATAAGCTGCAAACCACCACGGTCCCTCTGCTAAAATATCCGCTGCTTCCAGCCCAGCAGCTTGGCAATAGACTCCACATAATAGTAATCACCGTAGATGAGCGAAACGTTGATGTTTTGTCCGGCCGGCTTGTTCCCTGTGCCTTCGAGCAAAATAGCTTGATGCTCCGGCTGATCCCATGTGCCGTAATTTTGCGTGAGAGACAACAGCATCCGCTCCGCAGCGCGGCGGTACACGTTGCCTTCAATCGCTGGCAGGAACTCGGCCAGCTCAATCAACCCGGATGCGGCGCAAGTGGCAGCCGATGTATCCCTCGGCTCATCGTCCAGCGATTCAGCCGCCCGGAAATCCCAGTGCGCCACGTCATCTTCCGGCAGGCACGCGAGAAAAAAGTTCGCGACACGCTGGGCCGCGCGCAAGTAGCGCACTTCTCCCGTGTAGCGGTAGACGTTCGCCAAACCGTGCAGCGCCCAAGCGGCTCCGCGGCTCCAAGCGGACAGCGGTCCTGCACCCTGACCGCCAAGCGATTCAATGAGCTCGCCCGTCTTCGGATTGAAGCTCAGAATATGGTTCACCGATCCGTCTTCCCGGATGAACTTGTCCACGACCGTATCCGCATGCGCCCTGCCGATCTGTTCAAAACGCGGGTCTCCGGTCATTTCCGCCGCCCAGAACAGAATCGATAAATTCATCGTAGAATCGACGATGGACCAGCCGATTTTGTCCTGATTCCATGCACGAAGGAAGCTGCCTGCGAGATTAAAACGGCCTGCCAAGAAATTGGCTGCCTGCAAACCGCGGCGCAATCCGTCGCTGTCGCCTGTCAATTTATGCTTAATGACCGCTGTCGGCAAATATTGAAATCCAACATCGTGATGAAAATTGTTATCCCGCACGCTCGCCTGCTCAAGCTTTTCATCCCAGCGCCAAGCGGCTTCCTTGTAGTGCTCTTTGCCTGTCATATCATAAAGAATCCACAGAATCCCCGGCCAAAAGCCGGATGTCCACCAATCGATCCGCATATCGTCATAAACGCCGTCCTCTTTCGCGACATGCGGGGATTTATCTCCAAGCTGTGCGATCATACGATCGACTTTCTCCTGCAGCGCTTCCCACACTTGGGGCATAATGTCTTCAAACTTCTGAGCACCGTTCCAAGCCGTCATTTGATTAACACTCATCGTTAAGAACCTCCTATTTGTTTGTCCAACCCTTGACTGTGACTACTTCCGTCACGGTAAGCATCCCGTCACAAGCCGCACTGAGAACGGATGTGTAGCTCCGCTGTGCATCCATACCGCCAGCCGACTTCGAATTTAATGAGGATGCCGGACCGCCGGCACTCACAAAATCCGTAACCGTAATGCCCGCCGGCAAGCCGCCAAACGGGTCCACATAAATTCCCGCACGTCCTGAAGCAAGCTGAGTTAGTCTTGAGCCGCGGATCGTCCCCAAATTATCGAGCAGCTTTCCGTCGCCCGCTAACCCAAACCGGACGAAAGCCGCCGCATCCGGGCAAAAAACACCGGCAGCATCATACGCAAGCACTTCCGCATAAACCCGGCCGTCCTCCAAAGCTTTCGTCGTCAGCTTCAGCTGCGCCGGCTCTCCCCATGACTCGGTTTGGTAATGGAAGCGCAGCTCGTCGCTCACCGCAACGCCGTTACGAACACCTTCCGCACGAATATGGTTCTCTCCAGCGCGCAGCTCGGTCTCCCAGCGCAAACCGGCGCATGGGAAATCTTGCGAGTTTCGGCGCTTCACGCCCAGGCTTTCCCCATTCAAGAACAGCTCGACTTCCTCGGCATTCGAATACACCTTGATCATCTTCCGCTCGCCGTCAGTCCCCCAGCGCACCGGCATGGTATGACCATAAATGCGCACCATCGGTTTGTCCGACCAGTACGATTGGAACACATAATAAGCTTCTTTCGTTGTCAGATCACGCTCGACGATCCCTTTCATGTTCAAATAAGGAATCGGCGAATCGGGACGCACCGGCGTTGAGAAATCCTTGAACGACCACTGGGCCGCGCCTGTCAGCCAGCTCATGTTTTCCTGTGATTTTAAATACCAGTCGATCATTTCACAGAAATAAGTCTCTGACCAATCCCCATCGCGGGAAACACGCGGCTCGCCTCCGGTCAATAAATAATCGCCATCCCGCTCGTCCGTTGCGCCTTCGGATTTGTTCATAAACGTAAAGCCGGTATACGTTTCCTCCACATGCCGCGTCGGCAAGTTGTCCGCTCCCCATTCCATGTGGAAGAACGAATCGACATTTTCAAAAGCGGCTTGACAGCTCGAATCATAATCCGTGTAGACGCCGCGATACCAGCCCGCCCAGATCGAAGGCGAATACACATCGATAATGTCTTTGCAAAACTCACAGCGGCGTATCGCAGTTAGTCGGCTTGGGTCCAACTGATGCGACAGCTCATGGAGCTCTTTCATGAAAGCGCGAATCTCCTGCTGATCGAAATAATCGAAATCGCATTCCCAATCGTTCTCATTGCCCAGTCCCCACAAAATAACGGAAGGATGATTGTAATGCTGTTCGATCATGGAAGTGAGCATGTCGATACATTGCTGACGGTATTCCGGTCCGCCCAGTCCGCCGCGGCACCAAGGAATTTCTTCCCAAACGAGCAGCCCCAGCTCATCGCATAAATCAAGGACGATACGCGATTGCTGGTAGTGTCCCAAACGGATAAAGTTCGCTCCCATATCTTTGATCAGCTGCATTTCTTCGCGAATCAAGTCCTCGGTCATGGCCGCTCCTACGCCGGCATGATCCTCATGACGATGTGTGCCGCGCAGCAAAAGGCGTTCCCCGTTTAATTTGAACGGCCCTTGCTTAACAAACTCAAAGCTCCTGAAACCAAACCGCTCATCCACCTTCGTTTCGCCGTCTTCACAAACCAGCGTCACCGAACAGCTGTATAAATTCGGCTCTGTCACCGACCACAGCTGCGGATGCGCCACCTCGAAAGCGGCGAGCTCCTTTTCGCCCTGCCATGCCGGCAGCGAGATCACCGACTTCGCGACGACCGTCCCGTCATGCTGCTGCAGCGCAATCGTCAATATCACGTTCCCGGCGACATGATCCGGATTGTAAAGCTTAGCTCGCACTTTCACTTTCCCGACCGCCGCTTTGTCTCCGGCAGCTTCCTCCAACTCCGTCTGAATATGCACACGCGCTAAAGAGATTTGCGGCACATACACAAGATTGACATAGCGGTACACCCCGCCATACAAATTGAAATCGCTTGCATCGGAAGGGATCGTTTCCAGCTCTCTGCTGTTATCGCACGCAATCGCAACCGGGATCTTTCCAGCGTAGCGCTCGATTTCTTTGGCCCTTTCGGACGCTTCCGTGATGTCAACCGTAAATTCATCGTATCCGCCAAGATGCGAATCCACTTTCTCCGTGTACACATACACATCCGTCCGCTGCCCGGCGCCCTCGAAATGCAGCAGTGTTCTGCCCTTCGGAAAAGGGTTCTGAATCGCCAGCTTGCTGCGGTACCAGCCTTGCCCTTGATAATATTTGCTGTCCGGGTCCATCACGTCGTATCCATTGTAGGTATGCGGAAGCGTAACCGTTTCCCATGGCACATTGTAGTGATTTTGCAGCTTATCCGAACGCCAAACCTCCCAAGCGCCGCCTAAAGAACCGCGGTAATGCTCCCAATTTTCATTTAGTCTAACCTTTATCATGAACGTGTCGTTCCTCCTCTAGCTGCCAAATAACCTACCTACATCGTACCAAAAAAAAGGCTAATAAAGTTTAGCCCTCTTATGATAAAATGTTGTTAGATTACGATGAGGAGATCTCGTTCATGAAGCTGATGAATTACATGAATTTAAACGTTCATCCCGCCCAATTCTCGTTTTTCAAAAATAGAACGCATGAGTTCGAAGAAGTGTATCACGCCCACCAGGGCATGGAACTGCTTGTCGTCCATGAAGGCAGAGGTATTGCCGTAATTGAACAACAAATCGTTGAGATGGCTCCGGGGGCGATTTTTTGCTTTCGTCCTTTTCAGCTACATCGTCTCCGCCTCTATAATCTTCCGCAAGAAAGGTATGTCCGCTCGCTTTTCGTTCTGGAGCCTGCCGTCCTTGAGACAGCTCTGGCCGTGTTTCCGGCACTCCAACAATTTTTGCGGAAGCTGTGGAAAGATCCGTTATCGCCCCAGTCTTTCCATAGTTCAAATCTGACTGAACTTGAACATTTATTTCGCCTCTACGCGCCCAGAATTGAGAAGACTGCCCAGCAAGGCGCGGAAAGACTGCTTGAGGAGCAGCTGCTTTTTCTGACTGCGTTCATGCACCAATTGCGTGCGGACGCGGATATGACGAACGCTTTACAAACGGAGCCGGCGGTTAAGCTTCCGCGCAAAAGCTCAACGATGGCGGAGCGTATGCTCGCTTGGATCGAACAAAATTATAGCAAGCCGTTCAAGCTGGACGAGCTGGCGCAGGCCGTTCACCTCTCCCCGAATCATGTGTCTGCAACGTTCAGGCAGTCGATCGGCAGTACGATCACCGAGTACTTGACGGCCAGACGCATCCGCCAAGCTTGTTGGCTGCTCAAGACAACCGATCTGTCCGTTCAAGACATCGGCGAGGCGGTTGGTCTCGGCAATTTCTCTTACTTTTGCCAATTGTTCAAAAAGCATGTCGGGTATACGCCTTATACATTTAAATCGAGCGATGATTTGCTGAGCAATTTTTCGAAGCAATAATACGGCTCGCTTCGCATCGGAAACCGGATGGTGCCGACTTGCCGGTACCCGGCCCGCACATACAGCTGCGCGGCTCCCGGATTCCCGGAAAAGACGTCGAGCCGAATGCTCGCTCCGCCCGCTCCGCGTGCTTGCTCTTCCGCGAATTGCAGCAGCTTTTTGCCTAAGCCCTGCCCTTGGTAAGCGGGGTCTACCGCCAACCGATGAATGCAGCGAGCCGGTCCTGCCTCTTGATGAATCCATGGCAAGCCAGCATAACGCGAGCTCTGGATGGCGTCTATAACGACGGCTCCGATCAATTTTTCACTATCGCGTATGCCGAATGCCGTGCCTCTTTTTACATCGCCTTGAATGACAAACCGATTGGGATAGAACCAATCCCACTGGTTTACGCCCCGCCGGTTCAAATCCGCCGAAACCGTTCTGTACAACGACAACAGACTTTTCCCATCTTTTTTGGTCAGCTGAATGATCTCCATACGTCCATCCCCTCCCGCTTAAATGCCGTTTGTTTTGAGCTGGTTCAATTTGGCCGCAGAATGCCGGCGGTAAACAACCGTCCATAACACGGCGGCTCCGATGAAGCCATACAGCACAAAGTTCGAAAGCGCCAAGTACGTGCTCGTCGAAAGCTGGTAAACCATCACCACGCGTACCGCTGCTTCCATCGTCAACATAAGGCCCCAGACGAAAGTCATCAATCTCATAACAAAACGGAAGTAGGCATAGTCCCAATTCGCTGCAAAGCTAGGCTGAGCGATGAACCGAAGCGCAAGGTAGTACATGATCGGACGGCGAAAAAACAACGAACCCAAGAAAACCAATCCTACCGAGGCAGTGATTAACGACTCCCTGACAAGCAATATTTTTTCGCTGCCTCCTAATAATACAAGCACGATCGTGAAGAGGAAGGTAAACAGCATCAGCGTTCCGAAAGCATCCAGCTTTCGGTGTTTGATCAGATGAACCAGATTGTCAAGCAGAGGCACCAGGGTCGCAATGGACAGCGCGGCGAGACTGCTCATATAGTCGGAGAGCCAGACATACAGCCCCCAAGGTACAAGACCGTTAACCAGCAGCGTAAAAATCACATAATTCCGTTTGGACATCTTACATCGCTCCTCGCGTTGAAATTTGAAATTTCTTCTTCTGTTTCCGGACATACATCTCTGTAAAAACAAGATTTAGCGCGATCGACAAATACACGGACAGCGGGAAAGTGAAGCTTCGCTCGGCATCCATTGATAATTGAACGAGTCCGATGACGATCCTGAACGTCACAAACACGAATGAGATGGCGTAGCTGCGGAGCATCCAAGCGCGATGGCGCTCGATATCCCTTTTCATAATGAACCTGATGCCCATCGCCGTTGTGACCAGCCAGCAAATATCCAGCACCATGAAAGCAATGGTCGTCGGCGTTCCGCCTGTAGCATACAGGGCAATATATGGCACAACAAGCACATTCACCAGAATGGAGACACCGTAAATACGTCCCAGCCGCTTATGCAGCTTCGGATTCCGACGGCTCTTATCCGTCAATTGATAGGCGCCGACCAGCAGCGCGATCATCCCAAGAATAATATGCGGATAAAAAAATATTTTCCACATGAGATACGGAAACGAGGCATCCTCCAGCTTCGCGGAGACCATTCCCGCTTGGCTCGGACTGAAAATCATGTATTGAAGCACCACGTAGAAGGTAAGCAGATACGCGAGTACATAAACTGCCGGTATAATAAATTTTTTATTAAACACGTCGTTCCTCCCCTTTCTTCAACGCAATGCGCGAGTCATGAAAGCAACTAATTCTTCCGCTGTCATTCCGCCCTGCTCTTGATTAATCGTATTTTGAACGCGCATGCCATATAAAAAAGTAACCAGCGCCTCGGCGGTCTTCGTTCCTTCGACTTGAGCCGGAATGACGCCGTGCAGTTTGCCGACTTCTATCCACTTCACACACGTCTGCAGCGTGAACGCATACACCTCTTGCACGATCTGCGCTACCTTCGGATTATCCATCTGACTGAGCAAATAGATGAAAATTTTGTTCGTGACATTGCTATGGCTTGAAGAGCGAAGCATCCCTTCCGCAATAAGCTGCAGCGGATTGCCCAGTCCTGAGCTTTGCGGGCTGTTCACCACCTCCGTGAAGCGCGCGTTGATTTGCTCTACACGTGACTTGAGCAGCAGGCCCAGCAGCTCATCTTTACCTGTTACATAGTGGTAGATAGCTCCTTTAGACAGCCCGGTGCGCCCGATAATATCTTGCAGCGTCGTTTGTCTGCATCCCTTTTCCTGAATTAGCGCCTCGGTGGCGTCCATGATCGTTTGAAAGCTTCCATTTCCTGATGACATCTTGCTTTTTCCTCCCGGCATACCGACCAGCGGTTTGTTATGGACTTATCTTACAATACCGACCGACGGTTTGTAAAGGGCTTTTTACTTATTTTCGCAAAAAAAAACCGCACATGTCGCTCGTGCAGTTTTGGGCTATCCGTCTTCTTTGACGCTCATTTCACTCATTTCACTCTAATGGCAGCGTAACTTCGAACCGCGTCCCAAAGCCTTTCGTCGAGGTCGCCGTCATGGTCCCCTTATGATTTTCAATAATCCGGTAACAAATTGATAAACCAAGTCCGACGCCATTTTCTTTGGTTGAAAAAAACGGATTCATAATTTGATCCAATTCTTCCTTTGTCATTCCCACGCCATTATCTTCGATTATGATCTTAAACTTGCCATTGTCTCTGTCTAATTCCGCGCTGAGCTGAATGACCCCGTTTTTCTCTATGGACTCGATGGCATTTTGAAGGAGGTTAATGAGGACCTGTTTAATTTGAGAAGGGTCAATCTTTGCGATCGTTAATACGTTATCCAGATTAGCTCGAATGGCTGTATTTTTTAAAATAGCTTGACTATCCATAAATCGAATCGTATCTTTCAAAAATTCCTGCAGGTTAACGGCTTTTCTCTCGGGCGAGCCCGGCTTGGCCATGACGACAAAGTCGGAAACAAGCTGCTTCATGCTCTGTAGCTCTGTATCAATCAAATCGATGTAGTTCCATAATTTATACGGCTCTTTGGCCTGCTTGCTGAGTTGAAAAAAACCGATAATAGCTGTAAGAGGATTCCTTATCTCGTGGGCTAGTCCCGCGGCCATTCTCCCAATGGCTGAAAATTTCTCCGAATTGATCACTTGTCTCTCCAAAACGACGCGATCCGTGATGTCCCGAAACTGTGCGAAAGCGCCAAGCAATTCGCCTTGTTCGTTTAAGATGGGCAGCACATCGAAGAGGCACACATTTTCCTTATCCAAGGAGGAACGGAGCGTAAACTCGATATTTTCGCTCTGTTTGCGATATTTCAGAGCTTGATAGAAGTAGCTGCCAAAATGTTCAAACGGAAATACCGGCGTGCCGATCACACTGGTCCGATTTCGTCCGGTCATTTTCTCCGCAAACGCATTAAATTCAGTAATAATTCCTCGTTCATCCGTCATAATAATCCCATTGCGCATATTGCTGACGACAAGCTGCTGGATAAGATTCTGGTTATGATTAGTTAGCCGAAGCGACAATTCGCGTTCGATGGAATCTACCATATTGGCGAGCAGCGCTAAATACGCAGGATGATGATGCTCGACAGTGGTCATAATCGCAATAGCGCCTGACAGATTGTGAAATCCGGAGAAATGGAACGGTACGCTATAGCATGCGCTTTGCTCCAACATTATATGATAGTGTTCCTTGCCGATGATTTGAATCGGCTTTTGCTCCTGAAGCGCCAGGGACACCACATTCGTCCCCATCGTGTTTTCTTCGCATTTCATGCCTTCATGAATGCCAAATTTGCTTATGGTCGACTTCATCGCCTCATCGCCGTAATTGTCCATAATAAATCCTTCATCATTCGTGACGACAATGAGATGAGGCGACCCTACCAAGAAAGCTAGTATTTTCTCCGCAAAATAATTAGTTACAACAAGAATATCGCTATATTTGTGCTTCTCATCATAAAGTTGTTTAGCTGTCAGCTTTAAACCCGGCATAGGTAACCCATTAGGGTCCAAACCTAGTTGAAAACACCTTTGGCGGGATTTCTCAATCCTAATGTCCATGTGATTCTCCTCAATGTTATTGGTTCAGCATTCGGAAAGCCTTAGACTCTTAATCCGATCCCTATTTTAGTAAATTATACCATAGTGCTTTGCCAATACAAATATCATGAGAGTACAAATGTTCAAAGAGGATCTTTTCCATCTAATAAGGGCCTCTCAGTCCATTAGCAAAGACAAAAAAGCCTGACGCGTGCAGACACGCCAGACTTCTTTCAAAAACAATTTCCCGGGCAATGTGGCGAAATTTTATCGTTAATGCGCGCTTTCTACTTCGTCTACATGCTTCAAATGCTTGCTGTTCAAGCCGATGACGATGACAGCCAAAACGACGAAGCCCGCTCCAATATAGAACGGAGCATGGAAGTTGAACCATTCCGCGAATTTGACCGCGTAGTACGGGGCAAGTGCGCCGCCGATAAAGCGAAGAAAGCTGTACGCGGCGGAAGCCGTAGAACGCTCAATAGGTGCTGCATTCATAACCGCGGTCGTAATGAGCGTATTGTTATTGCCAAGGAATGCGCCTGCTAGGATGACCATTATAATAACGACCGCTTTGTCCGTTGTCCAATAGCCCATCACTCCCAATGTCACGGCGAACAGCAGTAATTGAACGCACATGGCTTTGATCGTGCCTTGTGCTTTCTGCAGCTTAGGAGCCATAAAGACGGAAGTGAACGCCAATAAGAGGCCCCACCCAAGGAAGACATATCCGAGCTGGTGAACGTCCAAATGGTGCAGGTGGCCGAGCACGAGTGCAGCGTAGACAAGGAGCGTGAAAAATCCGAAGTTATACAGCATCGCGGCGACGCCGAATACGAGCAGCGAACGATGCTTCAGCGCCCGGAACGGGTCGAGGATGGATGCTTTCTTCTTCGGCACAGATGCGGTGACCGTTCCCGCTGACGGTTTCGGCATCATGAAATAGATGCAGCAGAATGCGATGACCATGAGCCCCGCGACGCCGTAGAAAGGGCCGCGCCAAGAAATCGCGCCCAGTTCCCCGCCTAAGAGAGGCCCGACGGAAATGCCGAGACCGACGGCGACTTCAAACAAAATAATCGACTTGGCAACGCCGACTCTGGACATCGAGACGAGCGCAGTGAGCGCGGTAGCAACGAAGAACGCGTTACCTAGTCCCCATCCGGCACGAAGCCAAACGATCTCCATGACGTTGCTCGCGTTGCCTGAAAGCGCAGAGAACAGGGCGATCAATACGATGCCGGCAAGCAGCATTCTTTTAATGCCCAGTCTGGAGGAGATCACCCCCGTTACGAGCATGGCGACGGCCATGACCGCGTTATAGCTGGTGAAGAGAAGTGTAAGCTGGCTGTCCGACGCACCTAATTGATCTTTCATCATCGGCAGAATCGGATCTACAAGTCCAAGTCCCATGAAGGCAATAATGCTGGCGAAGGCGACTGCCCATACGGCAACCGGCTGATTAAACATGCTGGCATTGTTCGTTTTTTGCCCTGCCTGTGAAGCCGCGCCGGCTTTTTTCGTAGCTGAAGATGCCATGTTTTAGAAGACTCCTTTTCATTTAGAATATCGACTGCATTCATCATAGATCCATATAACGTTAACGTCAACGTTAAATTTTCGCCATCTCTTCTTTCGCGCTGCAGGTTGGGCTTTATCTGATAGCGCGGCGTTTTCCCGTTCAATTAATTTTTGTTCGTTTGGAGTAATTGAAACGCAAATGGAGGATATTAAGGACTGATGAAATCACAAGTAAAAGGCGAGATGAGAGATGAGCACCCCGACAAGGGCAGCAAAAATAGCCTATATCGATCAAGTTTTTGAGCGTAATTCTGATTTTGTAAGCAAGGAAGCCAGTCTATATCAGGTTCAAGTTCACGTATGCTACATAGGGACACTGATTCAGTATGAAGAATCTTTTGACACACTGATAGCCCGGTTGTCGCATCTGCATGGCCAGGATGACCTGATCGACCGGATCGCCAAGTCCCCTTCAACAAGGGTGAATGTTCCCTTAACCGAACTCGTGAGTTCTATTTTGCATGGCATGTTAATTATTTTCCCGCAAGAAGGGTACGAAAATATCGTGCTTGAGCCCTCTGCGATCGACAGCGGTCGTAGTATTGCCGAAGCTCAAACGGAGAATCCGATTCAAACCGCACTGGATGCCTTTACGGAAGACATGTATGCAAACATAAGTCTCATACGCAGAAAAATGAGAATCAAAGATTTGCACGTTGAGACCTTTACACTCGGAACAGAGCTTACTCGTGAAGTGGCTGTCGTCTATGTGGACGGGCAAGCCGATCCGAAAGTCGTTCAGCTTATCCATTCCTATTTGAATGAAAACGCTAAGATGGATATTTCTGATGTTCAAGGACTGCTGAAAGCGCTCAAGCAACCGAGCTACAGTCTTGTCCCAACTTATATAACTTCAGAGCTTCCTTCCACAACCAAACATAATTTGATGGACGGCCGGGTGGTCATCTTCATGGATCATTTTCCTTTCTCCATTTCTTTTCCATCGATTATATCCGACTTTTGGGACGTCAAGACGGATAAAGATCAACCTGCTCTGTATATGTATCTATACAGAATTATTCGGATCACGAGTTTAATCATCGCAATTTCCATGCCTGGATTATATGTCGTTCTCAATTCCGTCAACCCTGAACTATTGCGAATCCAGTTGGCTGTCTCGATCACAAACTCCAGGGAGGGTGTTCCCTATCCCGTGCTTGTTGAATTGTTAATGATGCTGTTGATTATTGAAATGGTCATCGAAGCGAGTATTCGTCTGCCCAAAAGTATCGGCCCCACCATTACGATGGTCGGCGGTATTATTCTGGGCCAAGCTGTCGTTCAAGCCAGGTTAGTCAGTTATTTTCTGATTATTGTCGTAGCTGGCTCAACGATCGCGCATTTTACGATGGGGACGTATATGAACACAGTCTCTATTCGGTTGTATAAATACGTCGTAATCTTATTTAGCGCTTTATATGGTATTCTCGGCTTAATGACGTCCATTGTCTTGTTTTGTTTTTACCTTGGTACGATTACAACGTTTGAGGTGCCGTATTTAAGCCTCTCCACTAAAAGAGGGAAATCCAAATGAGCAATAAAGCCTTATTAACGATGTTTATCGCCGTTCATCTCTCAAGGTATTTTTACATCTACCCTGTAAAAATGATTGAAGCATCTGCCTCAGGACATTGGGAGCCTATCCTCGTAGGTTTTCTTGTGGAATTGGGTTGTGTTTGGGCACTTGTCAAAGGGCTCTCTGCATTTCCCAATATGGATATCGTGGATATATGCAAAACCGTATGGGGAAACTGGATGGCGCGCCTTTTGCTCCTTCCATTGATCTTCTATTTATTTCTGAATTCCAACATTACATACAGCTATTCCGTTGAATCGGTCAGTATCTTTTTGCTGCCGAATACCCCTGTTTATTTCATCTTATTTCTCTATGCCATCCCTCTTTACATCGCTTGGAAAGGCTATGAAGCGATTTCAAGAGGAGGGATCGCCGTATTCATCTGTGTGGTTCCTTTAGTTGTGTTCTCCCTGCTAAGCGCAATTAGCAACTTTGATTTTGACAACCTCTACCCCCTCGTTGATACGCGATTGAGCTTCTTCAAGCGGCCGATGTTTTATTCTGCCTTTTTTGCGCATTCCGGTTTCTTATTCTTAGGGTTGGTTAAATTAAAGCGCCGTCTGCCGTTTTCTCTTGTCACTCTAGCTTTAGGGATGCTATTTATTTTTGCGCTATCCTCCATCTATGTGCCCATGCTCATTTTCGGGCAGGAAGCGATTATTTTCTTTCGCTTTCCTAATGTCTTAACCTCCGACACGATTGATACGGAGTGGGTTGTATTTGATTGGCTCCCTACTTTTTTTGTGATTGCGATGATCGCGATTGCGATGGTGGAGGGGGCTGTGATTTTTTGGGTCATGGCCACGTTAATCGAAAAACTGTTTTTAAAGAACAAGCGGGGGATCGCTGTCCTCGTGGTCGGCATTTTATCTTACAGCTTCAGCTGCTATTTGGATAATATTGATATGTTGTCGAAATTTACTCTCTTGAATACCTCCCTCTGCTTCTACAGCATTATTGGCATCCCGCTTGCCGTCATTCTCATGAGTTTGAGGAGGAGGAATCCTGCTTGATCCGTCGCTCATTCCTATCGGTTGTACTGCTGCTATGCACCTTAAGCTCGCTCCTTACAGGGTGTTGGGATACGAAAGATATCAATAAGCGGCTCATGCCTGTCGTCATGGGGATTTGCAAAGAGAAAAATCAAGATTACCGAATTATCCTGCAAATTCCGAGTCCCGAGAAGCAAGGTTCGCAATATATGGAGAGCAGTTCCGCGACCATTACCAATGCGATTGACAACATTCGGACAAAAGCAGAAAAAAGTATCGATCTTCTGCATATCCGGCTGTTTCTTATCTGTGAGAAAACGGCAAGAGAAGATATTGGCGATATTATCGATTACGCGGTACAGGCGAACGATATCTCCATTAAAGGGCTGCTGGCCATTGCCAGAGGGGACTTCGATGAAGTGATCCATCATCAAATCAATGCGAATCCGGAGCTTTCTTCCTATGATTTTTTCAGTGAGCAGGCGGGCTGGACACCTGAGACTACGATAACGCGGTTATGGGAAGCCTACCGGGATATCAAGTCTTATACGCAAGACATGTCGATTCCGATTCTCACGAAAGGAACGGACACCCTGTATAAATTTGAAGGCTCATCCATCATGCGCGTTAATAAAATGGTCGGCGAAATCTCTACTAACGAAGTGCTGATTTACAATGTGTTCCAGGAGAGGTACACCGGCGGAACCATTGAGGTTGCCGATCAAAGCAGTGTGAAGATTAAAAAAGCAAGTATCAGACATTCCGTCGCTTGGACGGCGTCAGGACCTAAGCTAAAGAGCCGAATTCTGTTGAGAGTAGAAATTTTAGAAAATAAAAATGAAGAATCCGAAGAGCAGATTACAGCAAAGCTCAAAGAAACCCTTGAGAAAAGAGCCAATAAATTGCTCACCCAGCTCAAAAATGACAAGGCGGACGCTCTTGCCAT
Organism: Paenibacillus sp. FW126-R14; assembly: GCF_058789495.1. Classification (NCBI taxonomy): domain Bacteria; kingdom Bacillati; phylum Bacillota; class Bacilli; order Caryophanales; family Paenibacillaceae; genus Paenibacillus; species Paenibacillus sp. FW126-R14. The sequence goes on from NZ_JBYTBS010000004.1 coordinate 141,520, forward strand.
CGGGCAGCTTTTTCGAAAAAAGATGACTGAGAAGCAGCTTAAAGATTGGAAAGAACATTGGTTTGTGGCTTTGGACAATGAAGTCACTACGGAAATTACCATACTGAACAGTATTTATTTAAAGTCTCCGAATAAAATCAAAAAACCTAGCAAATAGCGCTGCCCCCAGTCATCTCTATGCCTGGGGGACAGCCTTTCGTATAGGTAATCAGCTTCACTGCAAAACAGAAATCAAGGCCTGATGAAGGGTAGCATTGGATGCAAGCAACGTGTTATCGCTTAATGCAAACGGTCTTCCTTCTATATTCGTTATCGCTCCGCCCGCTTCTTGCAGAATGACCATGCCCGCGGCGACATCCCAAGGATACAGTCCGTCATGCCAGAATCCGGTCAACCGTCCGGACGCCACCAGGCATAAATCGAGACTGGCAGCCCCCATAATGCGTACGCTTCGGACTAAGCCTGTCATTCTTCCTATTTGCTCTACAACAACGGAGTTCGGTTTCCAGTCAATGGCTTGAAACCCTGTTGCCAGCAAGGCTTGACCGAGCTCCTGTTCCTTCCCTACTTGAATGGTTTGGCCATTCAGAAAGGCTCCTCCCTGCTTTCGAGCGGAGTAAAGTTCATTCGTGACAGGATTATAAACAATCCCGCATATCGGCACTCCATCCCTCATAATACCTACAGAGATTGCAAAATGGGCAATGGCATGTATGAAGTTAATGGTCCCATCGATGGGATCTATGATCCAACCGTAACCCGCGGGAGGCTGCAATAGCGTGCTATGGGAATCTTCCCTGCCCCCGTCGCTTTCTTCGGACAGAATCCAATGATTCGGATAATCGCGATTAATTTGATCACGCAGCAGCTGCTCGCTTCGCACATCCACTTCCGTTACCAGATCGGCTTGATTCTTCTTTTCTTGTATATTCAAGGGCTTATGAATGAGATTCATGATCTCTCTGCCCGCTTCCTTCACATACCGGATTGCATCTTGCATCATGGCGTCTTCATACGCTAACTGCTCGTTCATTATGCTCTCCTTCTCATAACAGTCTATTTTAAAAACCGATTCGGATAGGTACCGATCCGTTGTCTATATAGTGCGGATTCCCTTTGGCATAACTTCCAGTGAGATAAAAGGAGGCGTTTGTACTGGAGCGCAGTTTCTCCCAGTTCTCCTGGAACGCTTGAGATTTCTCCAAGCAAACGGGAATGATGCAGTGTTTCGGCTGAATCCACGACAGAATCCGGCTATTGAAGCCATCCTCCATGCCATGATGAGAAACTTTCCAAATTGTGCTTCGAATATCCGTTCGCTGCACTAACGCCTCCCACCCTGGCTCCAGCTGATCCCCGCCGAACAGAACGCTGGCGTCCGGCTCATCCATCGAACTAAGCCGAAGGACAGAACTATCATAATTAGATAATTCAAAGAAACGCGGCAAGTTCTCAAACACATGAACGTCCATAAGTACGTCGTAGGCTGGGAGGGGATCTTCTTTCCAAGGATACAGATGCGACAAGGTCATGCCCTCCTCCGACCAGATAACTGACTCCTCGCTTGACCCGTATTGGCTGCGCCAAATGATTTCAGTGCCCTGCTCGGTTAAGACTTGTATGAAGTCTAGATAGGATGCCAGCATTTGATAAACTCTCCAAGCCAAAGGATCCCCTTGCTCTTGCACCGCTTGTTTCGCCGGAAGATCGAAGGGCTCGTACGGAAGAACCGCTTTGACCACCGTTTTGGCTCTAGCCACATCCAAGAGTCCGTTGATATGATCTTCATGGATATGGGTAAGAATCATCCATTCCAATCGATCCGTCTGATTCCGATTCATCCAAGATAACGGATGGTCATGATCCTCGGAGAAAGTACCGTCTCCCCCGTCAATTAAACACATGCCGCCGGAAGGCAGCTGAATAAAGTGGGCGTCTCCCCACCCGACATTTAGAAATTCAACTTTAGCGCCAGGCATAATCCTACCACCTCTATGATTAGTGTACGGCCTTATTCTTCAAACCGCAGCAGATGAATTTTATGTTTATCCACCGTTAAACAAACATTGCCCTGCAGGTAGCCGCGCACGATCGGACTGTTGTCATCGACAATCAACTGAAAAGGGGAAGCATCGACCCAATAGCGAATCATCCGTCCCAGAAAGCTGCTTCTTTGTATGTCTCCGTTCCACACGTTCTCGCCGGCGACAGGCTGTTCGCTGATAGAAATGCATTCCGGTCTAATCACTAGCGTCACTCGTTCCCCAGACCGATAGGGATAGTTGCTCCGGTATACTCTTAACAGAGCATCTCCGCATTTAACAACCAAATCATCCTTTTCTTCCGCCACAACTTCACCATCAATAAAATTAGCCGTGCCGACAAAATCAGCTACAAACTTACTTTCCGGCTTAAAGTAAATGTCCCAAGGATCCCCGACTTGACTGATCCGCCCTTTATTGAACACGGCTATTCGATCTGAGACCGATAAAGCTTCATCTTGATCATGCGTCACAAAAATAGCCGTAATGCCCAGCCGCTGCTGCAGCTCTCTGAGTTCATTTCTCACTTCCACTCGCATTTTGGCATCCAAATTGCTGAGCGGTTCATCCATGAGCAGAACCTTCTGTCCCATAATAAGCGCTCTGGCAAAAGCGACACGCTGCTGTTGTCCGCCGCTCAGCTCACGGGGAAGCCGGTCCTGTAAGCCTTGAAGCCCGAACATACTGAGCATGGTATCCACTTTATCCTTCGCTTCTTGACGGGAAGGCTTCTGCAGCTTTAAACCGTACGAAATATTCTCGTAAACCGTCATGTGAGGGAAAAGCGCATACTCTTGAAACACTAACGGCGTATTTCGCTTAAATGCAGGCAGACCATTGACCCGGTTTCCTTCTATATAAATGTCGCCGGCGTCCGGTTCATAAAATCCGGCGATCAGCCGCATTAATGTCGTCTTTCCGCATCCGCTTGGTCCGAGAAATGTAGTGAAACTGCCCTCGGGAATGTCGAGCGACACGCCTTTGATCGCTTCGAAGTCTCCGAAGCTTTTGGATACGTTAGTAAATTGGATCATCGGTTTCTCCGTGTTCATCGTTTCCCCACCTTAAAGTTCTATCGATCTGCCTTGCTTTTTCAACAAAAATTCAGCTATCGCCAAGACAACGAAAGCAATGGAAATGAGGACAATCGTAAAGGCGGATGCGCTGCCCCATGCTCCGTTCTGGACCAATCCAAGAATGGACACCGTTCCTACGGAAGTCTTCGCCGAGTAAATGAAAATAATGACGCTTAAACAGGTCACTGACCGCAGAAAAGACACGACAATTCCCGAGAGGAACGGACCTTTCAGCAAGGGCAGCATAATTTTCCTAAATGTCGTAAAGTTGCTCACGCCAAGATTATGCGAAGCCTCTTCCAGTGCCCCGCTGATCTGCTGCAGGCCGGCAAGGCTGGCGCTGTAACAGGTTGGCAAATTCCAAAACATGAGAGCAAGAACCATGATTAGAGAAGTTCCCGTCAGCAGAAACGGTTTTTCATTAAACGCCATGGCAAAACCAAGTCCTAGAAAGACTCCCGGAACAGCTCCCGGCAAGATTGCCAAAAAATCAAGCAGTCGGTTGATGCCTACACGCTTTCTTTGCACGATATAAGCTAAGGGGAGGGCAAAGAAACCGGCCGCCAGCGAAGCAAGCAAAGCGTATTTCAAGCTGTTGTAAATTTCTCGCCCTTTTGCTGTCACATAATGGATGTTTTGCAAAGTGAACGACCAATCATATCCCCATGTCTTGGTGAAAGCGCCGTAGAACAGAACGCCATAGACAGCGAGAACGATGAGTGTGATGAGCATGCAGAAGGCAAACAAACTCCATTTAATACCGCTGGGGAGCGGAAAATGGTCGAGGGACGTTTCTTTGCCGGTTACGGTGACATAAGAACGTTTGCCAACCCAAGCCCTGTTCCACACAAAAAGACCAAGCGCAGGAATCAATAGCGCTGTCGAAAGCACCGCAGCCGAATTCAAATCGAACAATCCTGACATTTGCATGTAAGCCTCCGTCGGCAGCACCGTGAAGTTCCCGGCTATGATCATGGGGTTGCCGAAATCCGCGAGAACGCTCATCGCAGTAATTAGCGCTCCGCCTGCAATACCCGGCCTGCACAAGGGAAGGAATACCTTCGTAAATACTTGCCAATGCGTAGCTCCGAGATTATAAGCGGCATACTCCAAGTTGTTGGAGGTCGATTTCAAAACGCCGTGGATAACCGCATAAGCATATGGAAAAAAGGTCATCGTCTGAACCAGCCAAAGACCATGCCAGCCGTAGATATCAAGATTAACGTGCAGCACATATTTCGAAATGATGCCCTGTCTGCCAAAGAGCAGAATATAGGAAAGGGCAACAATGAAAGGAGGGGACACAATGGGCAATATCGTAATAAATTTGAAGAGACCTTTAAAAGGCACTTTGAGTCTTGTAATCGTATAGGCAAAAACAAACGCAATGACCGTACAGGAAACGGTTGAAATGACTGTCATAAACAAGCTGTTCAAGGCAGCATGATACCATCGCGTATACGTAAAAAGCTTAAGATAATCCTCAAACCGAGTGAAGCTTACCACTTTCATAATCGGCCAAACGACAAAAAAGCACGTAATCAGAATGGTTGCTGCCACACCCAAAGCCAAAACGGGTTCGCTTTTTAACCTCTTTATTTCCGCCCAGGTTTCCTTGACAGTAGTTGAACTCAAAGCTTTGCACACCTTTCGGTTAGATGGATGCACCTCCCCCTGCTGATTAGCAGCAAGAGGAGGCGATCAAACATGTTCTACAGCATTTTATTTGTTTATCATTTCAGTAAATTTCTTCACAACGTCCGGTTTCATTTGAGAAGCCTTTTCCCTGTCGTAGTTGACAAGTTTAACATCCTCAATCTTGATCATGCCTTCCGGTGGTGCAACGTCTTTTCTGACCGAGTAGCGATTGGACATTTTCGTATTCATTTCCCCAACCGGTTTGGTTAACAGCCAGTCCACGAACTTCTTGGCATTTTCGGTATTCGCGCCACCTTTGACGATACCGGCTCCGCCAATCTCAAATGCCGTTTGTTCAGGAACGATGACTTTAATCGGATAGCCCTTTTGAGCGGATTTGACAATATCATGCGCCCAAGACATCGCAGCTACGAACTCGCCTGTAGCCGTAAGCGTAATTCCGTCGCCTGCAGCAGGTGTGTAATGATGAACATTCGTGTTAAGTTTTTTCAAATAGTCCCAACCTTTTTCTTCGCCCAACCGGAACATCTGGTCAGCAACGAAGATATACCCGCCGCCAGCTGTCGCAGGATTGGACGTAAGGAACAAGCCTTTATAAGCAGGGTCAAGCAAATCGTCCCAAGTTGCCGGCTCTTTAACGCCTTTCGGAGCAAGCTCTTTTTGGAATCTTTCCTTGTTCAGAACGATACCGAGTACGCCCATATACCATCCTTGCCAGTAGCCTTTCGGATCATTGAATCGCGATTCAATATCCTTGGCGTTAGGGGACGTGTATTTTTCAAGCAAGCCTTGCTGAGCCAGCGGCTCATAGAACTCAACCGATCCGCCTACGAAAATATCCGCTTTAGGCGTTGCTTTCTCGGCTTGAATGCGCGTGCTGGCCTCTCCAGCGCCGCTTAAACGCAAGTATTCAATCTCAATGCCGGTATCTTCTTTAAACTTCTTCTGAATTTGCACAATATCATCTTCGTTTAATGCCGCGTAAACAACCAATTTCTTCGATTCCGGAGCTGTCGTAGCTTTGGCCGGCTCACTGCTTGCCGCCGTACTGGCCGGGGCCGTCGTTGGCGAGGCAGCTTGCTTGCTGGCGCCAGCTCCACACCCTGTTAAAACTGTCGTTAACATAAATGAAGCGGTCAATAACAAACTTAGTGTGCGTGCTTTGGGTTTCTGAAACATTTCCATCCTCCTAGATCATTTCTCTTTTTTATTGGGCAGAAACGACTGCCGATACTTTAGCTTGACCATTGCTTGTTAGCGCGTCGGTCCATGTTTTCGTAGTTCCAGGCGCTACAACCGCTGATACATACCCCATATCATCATCGCCGGATGTGCCGTCTGAATCATAGACATGAATTTCAACGTTGGTATTCGATGGTTTCGCTACATACACCGTATTGTAGCTTTCGGAGAAGTTAGGACCGAACTCCGCATCATTTGCACCAAAAGCAATGTTAAAGATTTGATTCTTAGGCGCATCGTTTTTCTTCCAGAATCTAGCGTCCGTCTGACCCTGACCGTTGACATATGCTTTTATGTACACATCGCTTTTACCGCCGAACGGGTCACGGTCTTCCAAACTTTGTACATTTTGGAGGACAATTTTATGGGAATAGTAAGGATTGAATACATAAGTATGCGAGAAATTGCCTAAACCATTGAGGTGTACATCGACTTGGTGAGCCGGATCCGACCAGTTCATTCCTTGCAAAGCCGGGCCGTCGTCCTTGTCATCCCATCCCCATGGCGCATTCGCAGAGTTGGCCGTATGGTTGTTGCCTGCGATAGTGCCCCAAGATGAGAAAATGTTAGGGTCATTCCTGCGGTTCCAGAGATCGCCCCATTCAATCAATGCGTAGCCGTAGTGGTTCGTGTAGCTGCCCGATGTGTTAGTCGGGAATTGCGCAGTACCTGTGTAGTCGTAGACGATGCCATCTCCGCCCGGAGCGCTTGAGCCGTCATAGGCCTTGACGCCATGTCCGCCGCTTGGACTTTGTCCGTTCGCTTGGCAGAACACCTTCGGATGGCTTCCGTTGAAAAGAACTCCGCCGTCAACGTCATCCGAACCTGTCGTAATGCTTGGATCATTCGTATAATCGTACCATTGATTATGAGCCATCGTTTCCATCAACTGGAAGGTGCCATAAGTGGATCCGTCTTTCCTGATGACAAGGAATAAGCCTTCGAAATCATTTTCATGCGCATCCAGAGGTCTTGTGTAAGCATCGTCTCTGGCATGGAACAGGTCATACTCGATAAAGTAATGCGTTAGCGTTTCGGAAACTTTGTAGTAGACATACGCATTTTCATTGTAATTTAAGAGATTATCCCAGTTATTCAGAGCCAGATAATCGCCGTCGTAATTGAAGTTGGTAATAAAATCGGCGCGTACGTCAAGATCGGCGTTGACATCTTGATAAATTTGAGGCGCCCAGTGGGCTGCCAGCTCCGCATAGCTTGCGGCATGCGTCGTGCTCGCATTCGTGAAGAAAGGAATAATCAAAGTTAATGCTGACATGAGACTTAATACCAATTTCCTCATCAGATATTGCCCCTCCGTAAAATCAAGTTATTTTCCATTCATTTTGGAGTCGTACTTAACGAAGTTTGCTAGTCTCTTACTTCGCAAAATCATTCCGCCCACATGGTGGCAGTACCTCCTTCCCTCATCTCGTCGATCGTTATGCTGTCTGACATCTAAAATTATAGGGAACATATCTCGCCTGTGTCAATCGATCGAATGTTAAGTAATTGTATAGATAAATGCCCACTACGATTGATTTAAAATGTTTGTAAATCACCAGAAATGTGGTACACTCATGTTGTCAGACAGCACCGGGAATATGCATATGGAACAGAAAACAAAGACGGAGAGGAATCGCGGAATTTTGGAGAAAAAATTGCTGTATCTCAGAGTCAAAGAAGAGATTGAAAGAAGTATCAACAAAGGCGAACTAAAGCCGGGTGAGAAGCTTCCTTCCGAGCCGGAACTTGCGAAGAAATACGATGTTAGCCGGCCTACGCTCCGGGAGGCGCTCAAAATGCTGCAGCGGGAAAAGGTTCTCATTAGCAAAAACGGTGTCGGAACCTATGTCAACACGCGGTCGGATTTCATTATTAATCCACTGAGCAAGCTGCAAAGCGTCGGTCAGATGATCAAGAATGAAGGCTTTACGGAAAGCGAACTAGACATCAAAATTTATACCCGCGAACCGGAAGACGATTGGAAAAAGCAGCTGCAAACGGACGAAAAAGTTGTCATTTTGGAGCGTTCACGAACAGCCGATGGCCATAAAGTCGCGTTTTATTATAATATTTTTCCACAGAGTCTTGTGGCGGGTCATTTCGAGGGGGAATTCACCGGGGCGATCTTTGATTTTTTGAAAAGCAAAATGGGCATCAATATCGCCTATGCGATCACCGAAATCTGTGCATTAAGCCCTTCCAAGGAAATGGATCAGAAGGCAATGAACGTGCTGGGTGGTGAGATTATCTTATTGAAACAGCTCCATTTTGACGAGGACGACCGGCCTGTCTTTTATTCCCTTGATTATTTGAAAAACAGCGTATTTAAATTGTTTATCAAACGCGAGTAGATGATCGCCATGCAAAAAAAAGCCATCCCTCAGGTCAAATGCTATGACCTTGGGATAGCTTATTATTTTTATGCCGGTTTTCCTGTCATCTCCAAAGCATCGACGGCCTTTTCAGGAAGTTTTTCGATAACGGCATTCGGATTAAATTGATTTTCACTCTTGGCGATTACAATCGTCGCTACGCTGTTGCCGATAATGTTCGTTATCGCTCTAGCTTCCGACATGAATCGGTCTACCCCGAGAAGGAGAGCCATGCCTTCCACCGGAATGACATTATGCGGGATGGCCGCAAGTGTTGCCGCTAGAGTAACGAAACCTGATCCGGTAATTCCTGCAGCGCCTTTGGAAGTAAGCATCAATACGCCGAGAAGTGTCAGTATTTGAATCCAGTCCAGATGAACGCCATAGGCTTGTGCTATGAATAACGCGGCCATAGACAAGTAGATGGAGGTTCCATCCAGATTGAACGAGTAACCGGTAGGCACGACAAGCCCTACGACCGGCTTTGACGCACCGAAGCGCTCCAACTTTTCCATAACTCTTGGCAAAGCTGTTTCAGACGAAGAAGTACCTAGTACAAGCAGCAATTCTTCTTTAATAAACGCCAGCAGCTTCATCAAGCTGAACCCATAAAATTTACAGATACCACCTAACACCACAAAGATAAACAGCGCCATGGTCACATAGACGGATCCCATCATTTTGCCCAGCGAGAATAAAGAATGAACGCCGAACTTGCCAATCGTGTACGACATCGCGCCAAAAGCGGCTACCGGTGAGAACTTCATAATGATTCCAACGAGACGGAAGAAAATTTCATTCATTTTCTCAAAAAAGTTCATGACAGGCTTTGATTTATCGCCAAGTCCGGCCATCGCCAGACCGAACAGCACGGAGAAGAACAGAATCGGAAGCATATCTCCCTTGGAGAAAGCGGCCATCACATTATCAGGAACTACGCCCAACAAAAAGTCCAGAAAGCCATGGCTGGTACTGGCAGCTTCTTTGGTGTACTTGGCAACGTCTTCAGCCTTTACGCCGCTGGTGTTCATGCCTGTACCCGGATGCAGGACAAACATGACGGCGATCCCGATAGCCATCGCAAATGTTGTTACGATTTCGAAATAGAGCAGCGCCTTACCGCCAATGCGGCCAACTTTCTTCATGTCCCCCATGCCTGCAATACCAATCACAATCGTGAAAAAAACAATCGGGGCGATCACCATTTTGATCATTTTAACAAAAACGTCGGCAAGCATTTTCATATTTCCCGCTTGACCGGGGAAGAATTGACCAACAACAATGCCGAGCACGATGGCTATCAACACTTGTAAAGTTAAGTTTTTTCTAAGTTTCATCATACCGCACATACCTCCTCAGTTATTTATGCTATGTTTGCACTTTCTCCCTGCGTCTTCGCGCAACGCCATCTTCATATGCGGCTTGAATGACAGCCTCTCTAACCTTCTCGACGACAGACTGATTGAACACACTTGGAATGATGTAATATTCATTCAATTCATCTTCCTCCACGACAGATGCAATCGCTTTTGCCGCGGCAAGCTTCATATTCTCCGTCACTCTAAAGGCTCTGCAATCCAGCAGTCCGCGGAATAAGCCAGGGAAACATAGGACATTGTTAATCTGATTCGGATAATCTGAACGGCCTGTGGCCATCACCCTGACATAGGGCTCCGCTTCCTCCGGAAGAATTTCCGGCGTCGGATTCGCCATGGCGAAGACAATAGCGTCTTTTGCCATTTTGGCCACATCCTCTTTCTTCAGAATGCCGGGACCGGATACGCCGATGAAAATATCGGCACCCTCGATGACGTCGGACAATGTTCCGCTGAGCTGCTCCGGATTCGTGCATTCCGCATACCAGCGCCAGAACGGATTGTCGTAATTCCCATCTTTCGTTATCGCACCTTGGCGATCAACGCCAATGATATTCGTGACGCCTGCGGCCATCAGCATTTTCGTGCAAGCCGTTCCGGCTGCCCCAATCCCGCATAGCACGACTTTGCAGTTCTCTAAGCGTTTGTTCACAAGCTTAACGGCATTGTATAACCCGGCTAGCAGGACAACTGCGGTGCCATGCTGGTCATCATGAAATACAGGAATGTCCAGCTCCTCAATTAACCGTTGTTCAATTTCAAAGCATCTAGGTGCCGCAATATCCTCCAGATTAATCCCGCCAAACGTAGGAGATAGCGCTTTCACAATACTTACAATTTCATCCGTATCCTGGGTAGCCAGACAGATTGGAAAAGCATCCACGCCAGCCAGCTGCTTGAAAAGCATTGCCTTTCCTTCCATGACCGGCATCGCCGCTTCCGGACCAATATTGCCGAGTCCGAGCACCGCCGTTCCGTCCGAGATCACAGCTACGGTGTTCCGCTTGATCGTTAATGTGTGAGCCAGCGACGGCTTCTCATGGATAGCCATGCACACCTTGGCCACGCCCGGGGTGTACACTCTTGAAAGGTCATCCCTGTTTTTGATCGGATATTTCGGGCTTGTCTCAATCTTCCCTCCCAAATGAAGGAGGAAGGTTTGGTCTGACACATGCACAACTTTCACACCGGCTAAAGTATGAATGGCTGCCGTAATCAGCTCCGTATGCTTATTATCGTAGACATTGATCGTAATATCCCTAACCGTCAAATTTTTATCCGTTCTAACAACATCAATCGCAATAATATCTCCGCCTGCATCGCTGATCGCCGTCGCGATATTGCCGAACGAAGCGAGTTCCTTATCCAACTCCAGACGCAAAATAATACTTGTATTCACTCCCGAAGGAATCGACATGGGGCTACACCTCAAAACCAGATTTAAACGATAGCATCGCTTACAGGTTTCATGATATCGCTTTCAATTCAGGACGTGAAGAATTTGACCATATTGGTACTTATGGTCTTTTTGGTCTTCCTGTTTTGCTATTCTCCACCCACACGTATCTGTTCACCGGACGCCCGATTCCGCCATATTCCAGATCCAGCTTTACACGCTTGCTCTTCTCCAAATACTCCAAGTATCTGCGGGCTGTCACCCGGGCCAGTCCTACTCCCTCTGCTACTTCTTCGGCTGACAAGGGCTTCATCTGCTGAATAAGAAACAGCATGACCTGCTTCATCGTCAGATCCTGCAATCCTTTGGGCAGTTCCATCTCCTCACCCGCCGTAGGCGTCTCGCCTGAAGGCAGCGTCTGATGCTTCACCCGCAGCATTTGATCCAGTTCCGACTGCGTCATTCTCACATCTTTGTTCAGTCTTTCTTTCATCATCCGGTAATTTTCCAAAGCTTCTTTGACCCGCTCATATTTAAAAGGCTTCATAATGTAATCAACCGCTCCATGATGCAGCATGCGCTGAATCGTCGGAATATCGTTGGCCGCGGTAATCACCATCGCATCCACATCGATCTGCTCATTTCTAATTTGTTGAAGGAGCTCAAGTCCGCTTTGCCCTGGCATATAAATGTCTAAAATCACCAAATGAGGCTGAAGCTCGCGAACCCGCTCCACGCCTTCTGTTCCATTGGATGCCGTACCGACAATTTCAAAGCCGGAAACCCGTTCGACAAACTGTTTATTTACTTCCAATACCATCGGATCATCTTCAATCAGCACCACTTTAATCATTAGATTCCCTCTCTTCCGATCATCGGAAAGGTCAGCATAAAGCTTGTCCCTTGACCGAGCTCTGACTCAACTTCCATATGCCCGCCGCATTTATTCACGATGTTATCAATCAAAAACAAACCGATGCCTCTGTTGCCGTCTGCTTTCGTCGAATATCCCCGTTCAAACATATGCCCCTTCGTTGCCTGATCCATCCCGTTTCCGTTATCCTCAACCAGAATAGACAGCACCTCGTCATCCTGCTCCAGGGAGATGAACACTTCTTTTCTTTCTTCGTTATGCTTCAAGGCGTCGAATGCGTTCTCTATCAAATTTCCCAAAATGACAACGACATCATGATGGTCCAAATGCTGCGGAAACCGTATCAATCGGCTTCCCCGATCCAAGCGCACATCAATCCCCAATTCCTTACCGCGGCTGATTTTCCCGATTAATAACCCCGCTACGTTCTCATCGGCAATTTTACTGGACACAAAGCCGCTTAATTCCGACTGCGCCTCCATCGTTTGAAACAAATAATCCAGCGCCTTCTGCTTATGGTCCAGCTGTATCAATCCGCCTATCGTATGCAGCTTATTCATATATTCATGATTTTGCACCCGGAGCGCATCGACGAATGCTTTGACGCCGGTCAGTTCTTCCGCAATTTTCGTAACTTCCGTCCGGTCCTGGAAGATCGCCACTGCGCCGACCGTTTGATGTCCCAGCGTAATCGGCACACGATTGCTAAAAATTTGCATGCCACCAACATAAATCTCTTGATTAAATATAGGATGATTCAACTGCAAAATCTCCGGCAGCCTGGTGTCCGGCAGCACTTCTCTGATCGGGCGTCCCAGCACGTCTCCCTCTATATGCAGCATGCTTTTGGCCTTATCGTTAAAGACGGTTATATTCTCACACCGGTCAATCGCAATGACCCCTTCATGCATGGCGTTGAAAGTAGCCGTACGTTCGACTAGCAGCTGGGCAATTTCCTCTGGCTCCAATTGAAACATCTGCTCTTTAATATGGCGCGACAGCATCCAGGAACCCCAGACCCCGAACAGCAAAGACAGCAGAACTGTGACGTAAATCTGTCCCCTCATCGCCAGAATCACTCCTGCAAGCCCAGGCACCAATTGTCCGACAAGCACGACGCCAACCTGCTCATGCTCCTCATTCATAATCGGCACAAATCCTCTGATGGCAGTTCCCTGCTCCCCCTTGGCCTTGGATAAATACGTATGCTCGGCAAATGCCGAGTGTTCATCGCTTCCCTGCGATACCTCGCCGATTCGGCTGCTTACAGGGTGCGACCAGCGTACGCCCTTCATATCCATCACAACGATATAATCCACTTCGTTAATAATTCGAATCCGTTCGGCGATGGCATTAATCTCCTGATGGTTCCCTCCCGTTGACACACCGTTGATAATGGAGGGAAGCTGAGCTACAGTTCTTGCTGTTACCAGCAACCTTTGCCCCATTTCTTCTTCCTGCAGGTGTACTACTCGCCCAATCAGAATAATGCCTCCTATACATATCGCGAACAAAACGATGCCGAAAGTCAAGATCGTTATTTTCCAATTCATGCGAAGCGCCTTCATTTTCAGCAACACGGTTCACCTTCTTCATACAGGTCGTTTCATTGTACATCATACAATATGTTACACTGATTTTATACTTTAAAGACTGACGGGGGAACTTATGAGAACGATAGTGGGAATCGTTTTATTTATATTAGCTGGCCTCCTTACGGCGGTAGGAATCGGATTCTCGTCTCAATTTAACAGCGTTCCCCTTGCTTATGACGATGAACAAACCGGACTTCGCGAACAAACGCTCATCCGGTTTAGCTTCGTAGTTGCCGAGAATACACCTAAAGGATTAGCCGCGCAAAAATTTGCCGAAATCGTGAAACAAAAAACAAATGATAGTATCAAAGTAGAACTTTACCCGAACGGCAGCCTGTACAATGAAAACGACGAGATGGAAGGATTGCGGCGAGGCAGCGTACAGATGATTGCCCCCAGCTTCTCTAATATATCGGAGGTTGTCCCTGAGTGGATGGTGATGGACCTGCCTTTTGCCTTCCAAACTGAGGAGGACGTGGAGAAAGCGTTTCGGGGTAAAATAGGAGCCTTATTGCAAAAAAAGCTGGAGTCAAACGGCATGGTCGGCTTAGGCTTCTGGTCCAACGGGTTTCAGCAGATGACCTCGAATCAGAGGCCGCTTATTCACCCTGAGGATTTTCAAGATTTAAAATTCAGGATTTTACCGAGCAAAGTCATTGAGTCCCAATTCAGACAGCTGAAGGCCAAAACTTACCCCATCCCCTTTAATCAGGTGTACCGCAGTATGGAATCCGGCATTGTCGATTCGGGTGAAAACACCATTTCGAACATCTACTCCAGAAAGCTTTATCAGGTTCAAAAGTATATGACCATTAGCAATCATGCCTTTCTAGGCTATGGGGTGCTGATGAATAAATCGTTCTGGAACGATTCGTTAACGTCCGCACAAAGACAGGCGATCACTGAAGCTATGCAGGAAACGACTTTATGGGCGAATCAGAATGCCGTCGCCATCAATCAAAAGCAATGGGACGAGCTCAAAAAAATGAACCAATTGGACATCCACATCCTGACTGCGGAGGAACGGCATGAATGGCAGGGGGCGCTTGAACCCGTTTATCGCGAAGCTCAACTGTATATCGGCAAGGAACTCATAGACGCCGTGGACGAACTGAGAGGCAAGAACCAAATAAATCCGCATTGAAGTCAAGCTTTTTATTTTACAAAATTCGACAAAAGCGGATAGCCGAAAAATGACATATTATGTTACTATTGTACTAATCAGTTGGATAGTGTGGAATGAGGTACAACAATGGATGAAACTTGGATGCACAACGCACAATTCCTGATTATCGATGATCAGGAATACAATATTAGCCTGCTGGAACGTATTTTACGCCGGGCAGGTTTTAACCATTTGCATTGCACGACGGAACCCAAACGGCTAGAGGACCTCTTCAAGGAGGTCAAGCCCGATATCGTTCTATTGGATCTGCATATGCCGGAGATGGATGGGTTCGCTGCTTTGAAACTTTTGAAAGAGCTTGTTCAAGGTGTCAATTACCTCCCTATTCTCGTCCTTACGGCAGATGTAACACAAGAGGCCAAGAAGGAGGCCTTGCACCTGGGCGCACATGATTTTCTCACCAAGCCTTTGGATAAAACGGAAGTCGTCCTGCGCATTAATAATTTGCTCAAAACACGGTTCTACTACCTTCAGCTGCAGGATCAGAACTATCGGCTGGAGCAGCGGGTCCGGGAGCGGACGTTCGAGTTGGAACAGGCCAAGCTGGAGATTTTGCAATTGCTGGGGCGCGCCTCCGAATTTCGCGATGATCAGACCGGGCAGCACACTCAGCGCGTAGGCAAGATGGCCAAAGAGATCGCCGAAGCACTAGGACTGCCGAAGCACGAAGTCGATCTGATCGAACGGGCCACGCCGCTGCATGATTTAGGGAAAATCGGCATCCCCGATGACATTTTGCTAAAACCGGGTAGATTTACACCGGCTGAGTTCGATCATATGAAAACCCATACGACAATCGGAGCAAGCATCCTGGAAGGCAGCCTCTTTCGCGTCCTGCAATTGGCTGGAACGATTGCCTTGTCACACCATGAGAAATGGGATGGCACAGGCTATCCGAACGGTCTGCGCGGGGAAGACATTCCGCTAGCTGGACGCATTGTGGCCATTGCGGATTTCTTCGATGCGCTAACGCACGAGCGTCCCTATAAGTCGGCTTGGTCAGAGGAAGAAGCTTTGGAGGAAATACGGAAGCAGCGCGGCATTCATTTTGACCCGAAAGTCGTTGACGCCTTCATGGCGATTTGGCAAAGGAACAGCAATTCAAACTTGAAAAGGTCGGTGTTAGGATGAAAGGCATGGTGTTTACTTCTTTTTTGGAAATGGTTGAACATAAATTTTCCCTACAAATCGTCGATCAGATTATTGAGAATTCCGATTTGCCGTCGGGCGGCAGTTATACCTCTGTCGGTACATATGAACACCATGAAATGATTCAGCTTGTCGTTCAGCTCAGTAGGCGGACCAACATTCCGGTTGCCGACTTGGTGCGTGCCTTCGGCGAATATTTGTTCACCCAGCTGATCGAACTTCATCCTCAATTCATCCAGGAAAACAGTTCAGTCTTCAGTTTCCTGCAAAAGGTAGACAGTTATATCCACGTTGAAGTCCGGAAGCTGTATCCAGGCGCAGAGCTGCCCGCTTTTGAGTATGAAAAGCCCGTTCCGGGAACGCTTGTCATGACCTATCGTTCTTCACGGCCTTTTGCCGATTTGGCGGAAGGACTTATCAACGGATGTATTCAACACTACGGCGAAAACATTACCATGGTACGTGAGAATTTAGACGAAGGAACGGCTGCTCGATTTATTTTAACGGAAGCGGAAGTGAAATAGATGCAAGAGCCGCAGGAACTCGAGGTTCTGCGCAGACAGTTGGAACGGGAAAGAAAAGCCCGCAAAGCTGCAGAGCAGATTGCCGAGGAGAAAACCCGGGAAATCTATTACGTCAATCAAGAGCTGCGACAATTAAACGACCAACTGGAAGAATTGGTGAAGGAGCGCACGGCCGAGCTATCCAAAGCGCGTGATGAAGCCGTTGAAGCCAATCAAATCAAAAGCCAGTTTCTGGCCAATATGAGCCATGAATTGCGCACGCCCCTCAACGCCATCATCGGGTACAGTGAAATGCTGAAAGAAGATGCTGAGGATATCGGCGAACAAATTTTTGCAGACGATCTGGGCAAAATCCATCATGCCGGCAAACATTTGCTGACGCTTATTAATGACATTCTGGATCTGTCCAAAATCGAAGCCGGCAAGGTCGACTTGTATCTGGAAGTTTGCGACATCCCAATACTGTTGAAAGAAGTACTGACCACCGTCACTCCGCTTATCGAGTTGAATGGCAACATCCTGGAATCGGCCTTCCCTGAAGGCGAGATGAAAACGGACATCACCAAATTGCGTCAAGTGCTGTTTAATTTGCTGAGCAATGCCGGCAAGTTCACAAAGAACGGAACGATAAGTCTCACTGTTCGGCATGAAACAGAGAATGAACGTCCTGGCATCGCCTTCCGTATTCAAGACACAGGCATCGGCATGACACCTGAGCAAATCGAGCATGTATTCGAGGCTTTCAAACAAGCAGACTCATCGACAACGAGGAAATATGGCGGAACAGGGCTAGGGCTGGCAATCAGCCAGAAGCTGTGCCATGTGATGGGCGGCAGCATTACCGTTGATAGCGTCTATGGTCAAGGCACAACCTTTACCGTCTGGCTGCCCGTCCTTCAAGGAGATGCTGTGCAAGATCTGCTAACGGATGACCGCGATCAGACGCTTGCGGGTACCCGCACTGTGCTCGTCATCGATGACGACCCGAGCATGCTGAAGTTGATGCAGCGGTTTCTTCACAAAGAAGGATGTACGGTAGCGCTGGCCCAAACCGGTCAAGAAGGAATTCGATTGGCCAAAGAACTTTCTCCCTCCTTGATCTCTCTCGATGTGCTTATGCCGGGAATGGATGGTTGGTCCGTGCTGACCACGCTTAAGAATGACCCTGAATTAGCAGGTATCCCTGTCATCATGATGACCATGACCGATGATAAAAATTTGGGTTATGCGCTCGGTGCCTCCGAGTTTTTGATCAAACCGATTCACCGGGAGAAATTAATTCCGATCTTGGATAAACACATTCCGGAGCGTCAATCCAACGTTGTGTTAGTCATTGAAGACGATGTGACCACAAGCCAAATGATGACTCAGATGTTGGAAAAAGAGGGCTACAAAGTGGCTAAAGCGGCTAATGGCCATGCCGCCTTGCAATCCATGTCGCAGTCGCTCCCCCAACTGATCCTGCTTGATTTAATGATGCCAAGGATGGATGGCTTTGAATTCGTCACGGAACTGCGAAAAAACGAAGATTGGCGGGGAATTCCAATCGTTGTCGTGACGGCCAAAGATATTACTTCGGAAGACCGCTTGCGGCTGAACGGCTATGTCAAAAATATTGTTCAAAAAGGCAGCTTTAAACGGGATGCCTTATTGCTTGAAATCCGCAGGCTGATGACCGACGCTAAGGATGAACAGATGATCTGAGATCACAAATGGGGAAACTAGTCATGCATAAGATTCTTTTGGTAGAAGATAACGAAATGAACCGGGACATGTTATCCCGCCGTTTATTGCGCAAAGGTTATGAGGTCATCATGGCCGAGGACGGACAGCAAGGCGTCGACTTGGCCAGGACCGAATCGCCAGATTTGATTTTGATGGATATGAGCCTTCCCGTATTGGACGGCTGGAACGCCACTCGGGTGCTGAAAGCATCGCCGGAGACGAAGGAAATTCCTGTTATTGCGCTAACCGCCCATGCGATGGCGTCGGACCGGGACCAGGCTTTCGAAGCAGGATGCGATGATTTCGATACGAAGCCTGTGGAGTGGAGCAGGCTGTTGGAGAAAATTCAGAAATACTTGAATGAATCATGAAGGAATGGCTCTGACGCAAGAACTGCGGGCAGAGCCGTTTGCTTTTTGTTAAGTGCTTAGCCATTCAACCTTCCCATCACTAGGGTACTATAGTAGTTCCCATCGGATAGAAGCTTGTCTTTTTTTAGAATGCCTTCCACTTCAAAACCATTGTTCTGATACAGCTTTATCGCTGTTTCATTCGTTTCGAGCACCTGCAGCGATATTTTGGTGATTCCATTTGAATCCGCCCACTGAATAAATTCTTTTAAGAGATTTTTTCCTATGCCAAATCCCCAATAGGCTTGTAAGATGCCAATGCCGAACTCCACTTTATGAGACGTTCTTTTCAAGTTGTTTCCTGCGCCTCTAAGAAAACCTACAATTTTATCATTCTCTTCAGCAACCAAAAATAGGTTATTTCTTGCTTCAGTGTCCTCTCTAATCAACTGTTTAAACCCGGATTCATCTATGAATGCTTCGCCCTTTTCCCGGTCGAAATTTTCTGTTTCCCCATCGATTTGCAATCGGACTTCAGACAGCTGTCTCGCATCTTTTTCTACGGCAGACCTGATCGTATAACGTAAATGATTCACATAAAATGGTTTGGGACTAACTCGCATTGCAAATTCACTCCTTATCGGTGCCTGGACTTCTAAAACAGCTCAATTTTACCATGGATTAGGAACAGGTCGTCCACCTTTTTGTTAATACCCAAAAAAACATCAAAAAAATCAAAAATTAATACAAAGACGCCAAAACGAGTTTAGGTTATAATTAATTAGAAAGCGCTTACATACCTGCTGCATCAAGGAACAAATCAGCTACTAACTGGAGGGTAGAATATGGGTCTGTTACATCGTTTTACAAGCAAAATGAGTGGTCTGCTCGTCCTGACTCTTTGCATCGCCCTGCTGGCTCCCGCAGGTTGGTCAATCCCATTCGTCAAAGCGGATTCCGCAAATTTGGTGCTTGGCGCGACGATTGCCGGCGGAACGGGAGTGGGATACAGCTCTCAAGGCGTATCGAATACCGCAGCCATGGCCATCGACGGCAATAGTGCTTCCGTATGGCAGCCGAACTCGGCCGACCGCGATGCTGCCAAAAGTCCGAACGGAGCTTGGTTGATCGTCGATTTGGGGACAGCAAAAACGTATAATAAAGCTGTCTTTCAAATGCCTTTAAGCAACGGCGTAAAAAATGTCAAAATCGAGTATTCGAACAACACTTCGACTTGGACAACCGCCTACGATGCAGCCGTAGTCAATAAAGGAACGAGCGCCAAGACGGAAACCGTCACATTCCCTTCGGCAACGGGGCGATATGCCAAAATATCGTTCAGCTTCTCCAACGCTACGCCGAATTTTCAGCTAAGCGAGCTTGAATTGTATCTTGTTCCGGCCGGCCCCACCGAACCCGCTCCCGTCCCTTCCGTTTTTGCATCTGCCGGGGACAAGTCGGCCATCGTAACGTGGGAGAGCACGCCGCAGGACCCTAAGTTTTTGGATGCCGTGGCGACCGTTATCACTGACGTGAACGACAACAGTCGAAAGATGACGGTGGCCGTAGGGACGAATTCCACGACATTTACCGGACTAACGAACGGACAGACGTATACCTTTTCCCTCCAGAACGCAGCAAGCGATAATAGTCTTAGCAAACCTCTACTTGTTTCTGTCGTGCCGGGTGTTGCCCCTTATCCGAATACTTTGTTATATAACACCACTCAAATGATTGCCGTCAAAAATAAGCTTTCCTCGCCAGGAAATACGGATTATGCCGATGCCGTTAATAAATTGCGCAGCGATGCGGATCTGGCTTTGACCAAAGGCCCTTATTCTGTTATGAATAAGACCGGTCTGGCTCCAAGCGGCAATAAGCACGACTACTGGAGTGTCGGCCCCTACTGGTGGCCGGACCCGACCTCGCCGACCGGGCTGCCGTATATTAACCGGGACGGCCAATTTAATCCCGAGGGATATACGAATAAATACGATAAGCAAAATTTCATCGACCTTCGCGATGCGGTTTCTACGCTAGCGCTCGCTTATTATTTTACCGGTGATCCAAATTACGCTGCTCGCGCTGCCCTGCTGATCAAAACGTGGTTCATCGATCCGGCTACCAGCATGAATCCCAACATGAACTACGCCCAAGGCGTTCCCGGAGCGGAGGACGGCCGCAAGGAAGGCGTTCTGGAATCCGATAAGCTGCTTGAAATTATTGATGCTGTAGAACTGATTTCGAATTCCCCGAGCTGGACGGCTGGAGATACGCAAAGCTTCAAAAATTGGCTGTTCCGGTATACGAATTGGCTGGCAACCAACCAGCTCGCGCAAGACGAGAAAAACTCGCTTAATAATCATGGAGCCTGGTACGATATCCAATATGTCGACTATTTGCTCTACTTGGGAAAAAAAGCGGAAGCGCAAGCTTATTTACAGAACACGACCATTCCGCGCATTGCCTACCAAATTACTTCAAGCGGCACAATGCCGGCAGAACTTAGAAGAACGCGTCCGTTCCATTATTTCTTATTTGATTTGATGCCGTTCTCTATGCTGGCGATTTTGGGAAATAAAATTGGCGTCGACGTATGGAATTCCAGCGGCAATATCAAGAAAGCATACGATTTCATCGCACCATACATTGTGGACTTTAGCAAGTGGCCTTATCTGGAGACGCTTCCGCAAGACGATGAAAGTCCTTTCGCCAAATATTTGCGGGAAGCCGCCGTCGTATTCGGTACCGATGCACTGCGCAGCACGGCCGACATGATGGAAAAAGCGTTGACGCCGGACCAGCCAAACGCCAATCGCGCTAACCTGGTATCGCCCGGCATCGAACCGTTCGGTCCGCACAGAGAGTTCGTTGCCTTTGGCTTTCAAGGATTGTACACACCGGTTCAAGGGATCATTCAGGCTAATGACGAGATCGTCGTCACCGTTCCGAAAGATACCGTTTTGACCGGCTTGGTTGCAAGCTTTACGATCACCGGCACCAGTGTGAAGGTCGGCTCCGTTGCACAAGTGAACGGCGTTACGCCGAATGATTTTACAAATCCGGTCGTATATACCGTCGTGTCGCCTGGCGGCCAGACAAGAAACTATACGGTAAAAGTCGTAAAGTCCAGCTCCAACCTGCCATTTACGATGTATGCCGTGGGCTTCAACGAGTATCGGCAAGATCCGTTTGTAGATGCGAAGCTCAAGGAGGACAGCGCTTACAACAAAAATTTATTTGATGTTATCGCTCCGCTGCCGCAAGCCGCATCCGATATCGAACCTTTTACTTGGTACAAAGGGTTCTACAACAACGGCGCCTTGGTTTCTCCAGCGCAAGTTTTTATTAAAGACGGTAATTCGCAGCATACGCAATCGATGCCGGCGGCCATCAGGCTTTTGAAGGATAGCAATTTCGGATCGAGTATTACGGCAAACATAGACACAACGAATTATGCCAACATTTCCGGCAATTTCTTCGCCAGAACCCAAGATCAGAACACCGGCACAGGGTATAAGCTTTATACCGAATGGTCGGTAGACGGAGGAACAATCTGGAATGTAGCGAATGCGCTCGTTCGCGACAGCAGCAATACGACGCTGACTGACTCTTACAACAACATTCCATTCGCTTTTTCAATTAATGATGCGAGAGCGGATAATAACCCGAACTTCCTGCTCAGGTTCAGGTTGGATAAATCCAGCGCAGGCTATATGAATTTCGACGATCTGCAGCTGTTCGGCGCGCCCATTTACGATTTGAGCCAAAAAGATTTGACTTCGTTCAGCTTCCAAGCTCTAGGCCTGCCCGTAACCGGCATCATCAAGGCTAGCAATGATATCGTGTTGACCGTGCCAAAGGGAACGGATGTGACCAAGCTGGCAGCCTCGTTCTCCACGACCGGGGAAAGAGTTCGCGTAGGATCCAAAATTCAGGACAGCGACAATACCGTCAATGACTTCTCCTCGCCGGTCATCTATACCGTGGATGCGGGTGACGGATCATGGAAAAATTATACGGTTCGAGTAAGCATAGAACAGCAGCAGCCGGCTGACATTGCAACAGCAATTACATCTATTGAAGCGCCGGATCAACATGCAGTCAAGCTAACGCTCCCTTCTGTTCCTGACGGTTATACAATCGCCATCAAGAGCTCGGACAGGCCGGACATCATTTCCCTGGATGGAACCATTATTCCTCCGAGCGCCGACACGACCGTAACGCTGGTGTTGGAAGTAACCCGAACATCCGACGGTGCTAAAGCAAGTACGATGAACATTCCTGTTGCAATTACGGCAGCCAAAACCGTCATGGCGACATTAACAGGTGCCAGTAACGTAACTGTCGGCGGTTCGTTCGATCTGACTTATGGCTTGGCGAATGTCACAAGCCGTGTTTATGCGCAGGATTTCACGTTCACTTATGACCCGAGTCAAGTGGAATTTGTCTCAGCAGCATCGGTTAAGGCTGGATTTGAGCTTGTGGGTCAAAGTGAAAAAGCAGGCGAAATCCGGTTCATTGCTGCAAGTTTAGGACCTGAAATGGCGGTGGACACAAGCGGCGACCTGCTGCTTCTCCGCTGGAAAGCGAAATCGGCAAGTTCGACCGCAGCAATAACTGTGTCTAAGGTGCTCATCTCGAACGGGAATGGGGCGGAAACAGCGGTAACCGGTGCTACCCACCCTATCACCATTTTGGCAAATGTAGATAAAGCGGCATTGAATGCTTTAATTGGAAATGCACAAAGCGTCTATCATGCCGCAGTTGAAGGCACCCAAATCGGCCAATATCCGATTGGAACGAAGGCGATCCTTCTCGCAGCCATCAACAGCGCTCAAGCCGTTGCCGGCAATCAAAATGCTGCGCAGCAGCAAGTTGATCAGTCTGTAGCTGCGTTGCAAGCGGCGCTGCAAGCATTCATGGCTGCTGTCATCACACCGGAACCGGGAGATTTGAACGGAGACGGGAAAATTACGATCGGAGATTTGGCGATTGTTGCGAGCTGCTACGGCAAAACTTCCGCCGATCCGAACTGGAGTCACTATAAGATAGCGGATATGAACAACGACGGGAAGATAGACATTTTCGATCTTGCGTTCGTAGCTAGAAAGATACTTTCTTCCAACTGAAGGAAGTAAATTTAGGGGAAGGCAGCGATGCCTTCCTCTTTTTGTTTTCGCGAAGGCTCCCTCCGCTTAACGCTTACCTGCAACTAGTAAGTTGGCTTGGGACCGGCTTACGGCTTGAGATTCGCTGATTGAGGGAACTCCGTTCCCTTATTTCGGCGGAATGCGGAATTTCTGGCGTTATGGGGGAACTACAGGGTTTAATTTCACCACAATGATGTAATGTTCTACTCGGAATAGCGAAATAGCGAACTTATGTTCCTGTATCATCGCCAAAAGGGCTGATTTGGACGAAATAGCGGCCTATAGTTCCCCCTATCTTCCTGCTGGACAGGGAGACTGGATAACGCCACTTCAGATTCAATGAAAAAAGAGAGGAGAACATCATGTTCTCCTCTCACATCAAGCAAATCATATGGTTTTCGCTTACAGGTTAAAAATCATTCTCGCCATGATCGCAAGGTCCACAATGTCGATTATGCCGTCATGATTGAGATCCGCAAACTTGTACATGCTCCAATCTGCATCAGCGGACGATTTGCCGTAGTTTTTCGCAACAATCGCCAGATCGCCGATACTGACTTTGCCGTCATTGTTAAAGTCTCCCGGGGTTCCGGTTATGACAGAAGCCCTGAATGCCTGCAGCGCAGTACTTAAGTCAGCTGCGGCCTGCTGCACTTCCAGTTGGGTTGCCGCCGTATTGTGAGCAACTGCCCCCGCGCTGTTAATCGCCGTCAGCAGAACTGCTTTCGATCCAGCCGGATATTGACCGGATAGCGTGCCTTCCACCGCACCGTCATGCGTTTGCTGCGCCTCGGTAATAAGAGCAAGGAGAGCCGCTTTGTCCACATAAGTGATCGTTACGCTATGCGAAACGCCTTCCACTTGCGTTTCCAAGCCTTCCCCGCTCGCGATCACCGCACGGTCAACAGCGATTGTCGCTGCCGACGATTCCGTGAGCGCTTTGGCGTTCCAGCGCAGCTTCAGCAGTTCGCCGCCAGCTGTTGGCTCCGCGCCGATCGTGACAGCAAGGATGCGGACCCGTCCCGGCGTTTCCTTTTTATCCACGATTGTGAATCCCGGCTTCAACGATTCCGCACCGGAGAATGTCAATTTCTCCGGATCGTAGGTGAACGTCAAGTCTTGCGCCAATGCGCTGCCTGCCGCCAGATTGGTGAGCCCATAATTCAGATCGAACGAAGCTCCGGCCGTTACCGTCGTAGTTCCTGTTAAAGTCGCACGGGTCGTTTGCTCTGTTCGAGCCGGAACGACGACAGTGATGCTTGCGGTAACTGCCTTCGAGCCGTCGGAGACGCGCGTAACTTCCAGCACAAGATGAACTGTCGTTTCCGTGCTTGGCGGAATCAACGTTCCGTCTGTCTGAATGACATCCGGACGGTCCGAGCTCTTAATGGCTAACGTATAGCCTGCCGGAACGGATGGAAGCGTCAAACTTGCTGCGTTCGGATCCGGCGCCGGGATCGACGTGATGCCGCTAGCAACCGCCAACGCGCTGTCATTGGCTTGCTGCAAACCGTCCATTGCCGCCTGCAAAGCTATAGCTGCCCCATCAATTTCATCCTGCCCGGCATAAGGATTATCGTTCACGCTGATCGCGTTAAATAGTGCAGTCTGCAGAGCTTCCCACGAAGCTTTGGTAAAGTTCTCTGCTTCAAGAGATTCTACGGCATCCACTTCTCTGCCGAGCGCCGTTTTATCGACATTCATAAACAATTGGATTTCGGCTACATTCCCGTGTGATCCATTCGTTCCCAACCATCGGTAGTACCGGTAAGCCGTCGTATTATTCAGCACTTTGACGTACCAAGATGAAGCATTGGCCGTGCTTGGATTATCTGTGATCGTGACCAAATCCACATATCCGCTGCTTGCCGACTCATTGGACCCTTGGAATTTGGCTTGGTAGATTCTGGCTGCGTTAGTCCCCGCTCTCGGCAGGAATCGAAGCACGTTGACCGCTTGCGGAGCTCCGAAATCCCAACCAACATAAGGAGCAGCTACACTGTGGTCAAAGAACGAACTCGGATTGCCGTCAAATACGTTTGTCGGCGGGTAAGATCCGCTGCTCGTCGAACCAAAGACGCTTCCATTGCCATTGTTATTGGCCGACATGTTCGTGATTGGAGACATGTTGCTAAAAGTAACCAGGATGAAATCCGCAATACCGGCACCTGCCTGTGCTGTCACTTTGTATGTCCCTTCACTTGTCGCATACAAGATCCCGCTCGGATCGACGAACGCATCCGTAGTTGCCGTATCGTCCGGCTGGGAAACCGACCAACTCCTGCTGCCGGAAGCCTGCAGTTGAACAAAACGGCTACCGTAAATCGTCACAGACCCGGCGGTTACGTTCACGTTCGGTACGCTGCCTCCCGATGTCGATACGGGGATCGCTTTGTTCATCGCTATTTGCAGAAGAGCAAGCGCGTTGTCGATCTCTGTTTGCGTTGCATTTACATTATTATTGACATTCTGAGCAGCTTGCAGCGCAGACTGCAGACCTGCCCAATCTTCCGGCTTGCTAAAACGTTCCGCCGTGAGCTTCGAGGCGCTGCCGATTGCTGTGGCCAGCGCAGCTTTGTCGACGGTCTGGCCAATCACTACCGCTTTGCTCGGATCAATCGAGCGAATGCCTTCATTCAGGGCGATTGCCGCAAATAAGGCCGTATCTCTGCTAATGTTCGTTGTCGAGTACCCCGAATATTTCGCTTTTACGCCTAATGCGTTGATATGAGCTTTCTGGAAATCTTCCTGCCTGCCTTCCCAGTTCGGACTGGCCGATACTTGCTTAAACCCGCCGCTGGCTGTTTTGTCGCCTGCATAAGCCGAAATGGATTTGGCAGCTGTCAACACGGCATTAAGCGTCGAATCTCCGCTGTAATCGGTGCCGGAGCCCGTCACAGTCACGGTACACGTTACCGGCGGCAGGCTTGGATTTGCCATACTCGTACCGGTAATCTTGGCCGTACCCGCTCCGCGCGCAATGACTAAACCGTTCTTATCCACCATCGCAACGTTCGGATTGCTTGTTGTCCACATGATTCTCTTGTCATGGGCATTGCCCGGACTGATGGAAGTCGTCAGCTGCAGTCTGTTGTTGCCGGTAACCTTGCCTGTCGAGGAGCTCGTATTCGCAGGCCCGTAAATCGTAGCCGTGGTTGGATTGACCATAACCAGACTTGCCGGTACGGTGGTTATGTCGGCAACTTTGACCTTGAGGGTTTGAGCTACCCCACCGTCTTGCGCGCTTCGTGCCGTTACGGTTACGTTCGCTACTTTATTGGCGCCTGTGCCAACCGCTTTGATCGTTGCCGAGTTTCCGCTGCCAACCACTGCGACAATGCCAGGATCCGAAGATGTCCAGGTCACGGTGTCACTTGGATTGCCGTACAAAGTTGCCGTAACCGTTCCTGTATCGGCTCCGTTTGTTCCGTTATAAATTAGCGTAGCGGAATATTTATCCAAGGACATATCCGATACATGGCTAGTCGTATCCGACGTATCGAGCATCACCATATATCTGGAGCCTTTTTGCGCTTCGAAAATAATTTTGCCACCTTCAATGGTATAATTCACCGCAGCGCCCAGCGTTAGATTTGAATTGACCTGTTGGATGACAGGCTTTCCTGTTGTCCATGGATTGACAAGCGCAATTGTACCATTGCGTTTACTGTTCAAATCAACATAGGGGATCGTTTGCGTCGCTGCATTGTAGGCGCTGGACACTTCTACATTCCCCATCGCACCCAGCCTTTCATAACTAACCGACCTTGCCATATCCCAATTCGGGAAAACCTGTATCGTGCTTAGCACATTGGGTGTGGTGCTGCTCTGCATGACCATGGAGTTCAATGCTTCCATCGACGCTATCGTTTCAACAGCCCCGCCGCTTCCATAATAAGTGAGGTTGCTGTTTCTAACTTTGGCATTCAGAGCGGTCTTGAATTTGACCAGCAAATCCGCCGCCGGCCAACCGGCTCTTGCTGCAATCGGGTATACTTTCGGGAAACCGTTGTTTTGGCTGCTCCAGCCGGCAAATCCGGCCGCTGCCCATCCATTCATGTATTCAAGCGTGTTCAACACCTTCTGCAGAAGCTCTTTGTCGCCGTCCAGCTTTTGCACATTTTCAAACGGGAAAACGACACCCTCCAGCTCAACCGGCTGATCACCTGGTTCAATCATGTCGACGTGTGCCTGATTCGGCGATTGATAATCGGTAGCGATCAGCGTAGGCACAAAGTTGCTGTTATTGTCAGCGTTAAAAATACCTTTCGGCAGATAAGCTTCCGGGAACGCCGTATGATCCATCAGATCCTGCCAACGGGTGATATTGGCTTGATTTTCATTCATGGCCGGACCATGCTGAATCAGAAAGTTGGCCAAAAATTTAATAGCGCCAATGTCCAAATCCGGGTTAATGTCCGCTGCGTCTCCTTCATGAATCGACGAACCAATGACGGAATAGTGGTATTGGCCGTTACCGTCATCCTGCTTCAATACGTAGGAGCTGTAGAAGGTTAACAGTTGTTTCAAATACGGATAAAGCACCGTTTTCAAATAATTATCGTCCAATGTGTACTCATAGTAGAAAATCATAGGGACAGCCGCAAACATACCGTTCGACTTCTGATCTGTCGAACTCGCGTTGAAGCCGTACGTTTTGGTTGACGCTTTCGCGTTTAGCGCGGGCTGTGAACTGGCCATCAGATGAAACGGCGAAAGCGTTCTCACATGTGCCGCCCCGTCAAAGCCTTGTGCCGCCGCATTGTTTATTTGCCAAGGGAGATCATAGGCGATAACCCGGTTGTACGGAATCGCCGTTTCAATCCGGTTAACCGAGCCTGAAGCATAGTAATGAGCTTGTTGGTTGTAGTTCAAGAAATACCTGCCGCCCCAGCCCACATTGTCTGCGGGAACCCATTCGCCGTACATTGAGGCCGGAAGGTTTTGCTTGTTTACTTTGCCATTCCCGCTAGTCGGTCTATTGGAGCTGCCAAGAATGTAAAGCGAGCCGTAGTAGTATTTGTTGAGATCCGTATCGATGAATTGCGCATAGCTTTTCAGCCAGTAATTTTTCCACCAGTCCAGATGTTCGTTTTTGAGTTGGTTGATTGCGCTCGTGGACGTGTATGCTGAAATGCTGTTAACCGCGTCCGCTTGAATGGCGGATACGCTCTTGATCGAGTCATACGCGCCGCTGCTGCTAGCGAAGTAAGTAACCAAGTATACGGTTGAACCCGCTTCTACGGTAAAATCTCCGGACTCGCCAAGCGAGTCATAATATTTGCCTTTATTGCTGTCGTAATAGTCATTTGCTTCGATTTTCTCACGTGTATTGACAAGCTGCGCGCCAACCACAGTCGTTGCGGTTGCCGTACGGCTTCTAAAGTTTGAAGTATTTCCGCTTGCGCCCGCATTGGAGTCTCTTGTCGTCCACAGAACGGGATTATCGCCTTTCGAATCAATGCCTCCCGTATAGGGATAGGTTGAATTCGCATCCGTTAAATCCGTCGCGCTTGCATTGGCATAAGCCATTTTCGGAACCCATTGCTTGGTGTTCAGCGTGACGGCGCCGCCACCTTTATTCTCGACTTCGGTTACGAATACATTGTCCGTATCAGCCGTCCACGACCTCATTTCGATCATGGCGTCGTAGCCCTCATTGTTTTTCAGCTGCATCTTGGTAACAACCTGGGCATTCAAAATATCCTGCGTCATATTAAAGACCGCCGACGCGTTGCTGCCTGCCGCTTTCGTAGGCCAAATATCCAGCCCGCCGCCCGATAAAATGCCTTGATTATCTTTCACTGAGCTGCCTTGTGCATGAAGCGTGCCCCAAAAATCATTTTTGCCAAAATAAAACTGCTGGGAGGTCGTGGAAACACCGGCGGCAATGACGCCGATATCACCGTTCCCCATGAGTTGTCCCGTTGTGTAGCTGCCTTTATCCACATCGCTGATTTTGAGCGGGGAAGTGATTGAGCCATTAATGCCTGATAATATTTGCTGCAATTTAGTCCAATCGTTTTGGTTTAAATGATCCAGAACCGCCTGAGGCGCAGTAAAGCCAGATTCCGCTCTGACGGTGTTGATGCCTGGCACAACACTTGTGAAACTTGATGCGGCAAGCGTTATGGCGAAAGTGATGCATAACGTTTTACGCATAGGTGTACGTTTGGCCGATTTCATTGCGTTCCTCCAATCTATATGTTCATATTCAAGATTCAGATTCTGCCGTACCTATTAACTGTACATGACTTCTTCCAAGACAAGTGATAGTCAATCTTATTGAAAATGTTCGAAATTTTAAGATATTAGGAAAAATGAACCCGCATTTCGCAGAAGGGCCCCATTGAAACTTCAGGAAAATATTCCAGTTAATTTAGCCCCCGCAGTCCGATACATCCATGGAGATGGAAAAACTCCCTCTAATTCGGCCGATTTCTTGAGCATTCACCGAATCCAGTTAAATGAACAGGAGTTTTTCCAGTTAAATCCTTTCTAATACAACGCCTATGCTAATCTTCAAAGATTTTGCTTGCGATGATCGCAAGATCGGCAATATCGATGATGCCGTCATGATTCAAATCCGCAAACTTGTATTGATCCCAGCCGCTATCTGCTGACGTTTTGCCGTAGTATTTCGCAACAATCGCCAAGTCGCCGACAGTGACTTTACTGTCGCCGTTCACATCCCCCGGTACCCCGACGATGACCGACGCCTTGAAGGCTTGCAGCGCCGCACCCAAATCAACCGCCGCTTGCTGCACTTGCGTTTGCGTGGCCGCTGGATCGCCAGCGATGGTCTGTGCGGTGGAGATTGCTGTCAGCAGCGCACCCTTGGAGCCCGCCGGATATTGGCCGGCATGCGTGCCTTCCACAGCAGCGTCATGCGTTTGCTGCGCCTCGGCGACGAGCGCGTTAAGCGCTGCTTTGTCCACATAAGTGACGGTTATGCTGTGCGACACTCCGTCAAGCTGCGTCTCCGCTCCGTCACCGCCAGCTACCACCGCACGCCATAAAGCAATCGCCGTCACTGCCGACTCGTTGACTGTTTTCGCTTTCCAAGTAAGCTTCAGCAAATCTCCGTCGGCTGTCGATGCAGTACCTTCGCCAAGGCTTGCTGCGATAATTCGAAGACGGCCTTCCGATTCTGTTTGACCCACGATTCGGAAATCTTCTGCCAATGATTCTGCCGAAATCAAAGCTACCTTTTGCGGATCATAGGTGAATATTAAATCTTGCCCGTAGATGCTCTCCTTCGCATGAGCTAATCCGTAAGTCAAGCTAAACGACTCGCCGGCATTGACATGATCGGCTCCGCTTAGCGCTGCTTCCAGCTTGTTGTGTATTGCCGTTACTTTGACGGTTGCCGCTGCCGTAAACCCGCCATCATTTGTAGTTGCCGTGATGACAGCCGTGCCGGCGGAGACTGCGGTAACTTTTCCTGTGGCATCAACAACCGCGATGTGAGGAGCGCTAGATGACCATGTCACACTTGGATTCGTCGCATTGGCTGGCGAAATCGTCGGTACCAGCTGATCCGTACCGCCGACCATCAAGTCCGCTGCCGGTTTGTTCAGGCTGATGCCGGCAACATCGCTCCGCGGTATGATTTGCGCAAGAGCCCAGTCCGCATGGTCGCTGTTGTTAGGGTTGCCGACAGGCGTGCCCGCATCGTCCACATACAGCGTAAGCTCGTATACGCCCGTAATATCCACTTCAATCGGAATGCCTGGCGAAGGGCCGTTCACACAGTCCAAAACCGGACTCTTATACAGGGAAATCCCGTCGCCTAACACTTCAAACCAGATGGTGCTTGGGCAGCCCTTGACGTTCTTTACATCGTCAATGCCGATAACAGCTTTAAACTTGCCGTATCCCCCGCCAATGTTATATTTGATCGTTGAAATCGCATGCGTTCCGATCCCTTTCTGATACGTTGTGCCATTGATTTTAATCGGCGTGCTGGCGCTGTTAACGGCATGGTCCTTGAGCGGCGGATGACCCGACCAACCGCTAGTTGCGCTAGTCCAGGTCAAATCGGAAAGATAAGCCGGTTTGCTTGCCGGTTCAGGAAGTGTTTGCTGGATGATATAGACGAATGAGGCAACATCGCTGTCGTAGTATCCTTCCTTCACGGCAACAGCCTTTAACGAAGTCGATTTGGCTATGTCGATTGCCCCTGTATACGGCGTGCTGTTTTTCGTTGGCGTTTCGCCGTTTGTTGTATAATAAATCGCTGCCCCTTCCGTTCCTGAAGCTAATGTGACCCGGAACGCCTCTGCGTATCGTCCTGCCGCCTTGCTTGCTGTCGGCGCATTGGTCTTAGGCGGGACTATGGTATAAACGAAAGTCGCCGCTTCGCTGTTTACCCAACCCTCCTTTAGCGCGATCGCTTTTAATGTAGTTGTTTTGGAAATTGCGATCGGATTCACGTATTTTGCGCTGTTCTTTGTCGGTGCCGTTCCGTCCGTCGAGTAATAAATGTCCGCGTCTGCTGTGGTCGTACTCAACCTGACCGAGAAAGGCGCATTGTACGTGCCAGCCGCTTGATTCACAGTCGGCGTTTCAACTGCCGGCGCGTTAATCGTATAAGCATAAGAAACGACGTCGCTGTCCAACTTGTCTTCGCTGGCGGAAAACGCCTTTAACACAGCGCTTTTTTGAATAACAAACGGTCCCGTGTACAAGTTTGAGTCTCTTGTTGGCGTTTTGCCGTCCAACGTGTAATAGATTTTGGTATTGGGCGTTAAAGCCGTTAAGGTTGTTCTTACTGTGTTGCTGTATGTGCCTGCAGGCTTGTCGCTGGAAGGCGCCGCCGCCTTATCCGCTGTGCCGGAGCCGGTTGCCTCCGCTTGAGCGGTTGAACCGACAGGAACCGAAGCCGTGATATAGCTTACCTTCGAACCATTCACTGTTTTATGAAGTGCCGTTAGGTTGGTTCCGTTAAGGTTAATCGATGGATAGTCGCCGTAAAAGCGTGCTTCCCATGTAAGCGGCCCCGTGCCCGTATTATTTTGAAGCACGGTTATGGTGTTGCCGGTGTGGGCAACGCTGATCCGGTTATCTCCGATTGGAAGAAAATCAACCTTCACGTCGGGAACCTCGCTCGTAACCAGCCTAGGCGCCGTCGCTACCGTATGATTAGGCGCGTCAGGTTCAATACCCATCAGCCCTTCAATAACGTTGCCGATAATGGTGTAGGAAATTTCTGGATATTCGCCGTTTGTCTTCGTTCCGTTGTTATATTGCTCGTGTCTGTTAACCCTTGTCTCCATGAGGAATTTAAGCCATTTCCAGCCCTCGTTCACCCGGTTGTACGGGTAAAACGTATCAGGAAGATAGGAATACGCCTCGATATTCGTTGGAGAATTCGGCTTATCTTTCGTTGCCGCCGAGTCCAGACTGGTATATTTCAAGCCATTACCGATTTGGTCGGAAATAAAGTCCAGATAATTGCTGTTTCTTTGGCCCGGTTCGGTGATAAGCTTCATCGGCATGAACCAGCTGTTCTCTTTGCCAAAATCGGTATATTTCGTTTCTCCGTCAAAATCCAATGCCCTCGCATAGTTGCCTGTCGTGTCACCGTTCTTGACGCTCCATTCGGTGTTAAAGTAATCTTTCAAATTTTGCGCTTTGACGAAAAACTTAGCCGCTTCGGCATCCAACCCTTTCGCTTTTAGCATGTTTGCATAGGCAAGGAAGGCTTGATACTGCGAACCGATCGCGTCGCCGGCTTCGATAATTTTTTCGCCGCTTCTTTCGTTATAGCTGACCGCGCCGGAGAAAATGCCGTTGCCTGTGCCCTCGGCTATGCCATTGCCATTCGTATCGTGTTCCGTAATGAAATCGGTAACAACCTTCGTGTAGAAATTCCACAAGTAGGGATCATTGATATAGTCTGTGTTTCCTGTCCACAGGTATTGCCTATAAGCCTTTTGTACGAGTTCAAACTGGGCCGGCACCTCGCGGACAAAATTAGTGTCGCTCTTCCAGTCGATCGTATAGTTAGAGCCGTCAAAGTTAAAGGCCCATAGGGTGTACCACTTCCGCGCCTCCGTCATCCCTTTTGCAAAAGTTTTGAACATGCTGAGGTTCTCATTATCAAGCCCGATCATGTGCGCACCAGCCGACTGATGCACAAAGTCACGGCTATAAAACGCCGTGCGGTGTTTATACCCCGCCCAGTAAGAGGGGATATAGGCGAACGGTCCCGCTTGACCGCCTCCGTTGTTCACATTGTTCGGTCCCGTTTTGCCCGTTTGGACAAACTCAAGCGCCTGACCCGTTGCCCATTGAAACGTATCGTTCAGCAACTTATTGGACGATTGCAGCTTGACGAGCTTCTCAGCATCCGATTGGGCATCAGCCGCTATAGCAGTCCCTTTACCTGCAGGAAAAGATGACGCTAGCATGCAAAAGACCAAAACCATCATACTTACAATCCATTTTCTCATCTTGGACAATGTGATTTCTCCTTTATTAAGATTCTAAAATCATTCTTGCGATGATCGCCAGGTCTTCAATATCCACTTTGCCGTCGCCGTTCAGATCTGCGATGCGATAAAGATTCCACTGCTGATCGGTTGAGTCTTTGCCGTAGTATTTCGCAACAATCGCCAAGTCGCCGACAGTGACTTTACTGTCGCCGTTCACATCCCCCGGTACCCCGGTAATGATCGAATCCTTGAATGCTTGCAGCGCCGCGCTCAAATCTGCCGCTGCCTGCACTACGATCTGCGGCGTAGCCGCCGGATTGCTTGCCACCTCCTGCGCTTTATCGATTGCCGCGTTTAAGGTCGCTTTCGATCCCGCCGGATATTGCCCCGGCTGTGTGCCCTCCACCGCTGCGTTAAGCGTATTGTGCGCGTCGGCAATGAGAGCATATAGCGCTGCTTTGTCTACAAGTGTGATGTGCAAGTCGCGGGACGTCCTGCCAAGCTGCGTCTCAACTCCCTCGCCGCTCGCAACGACCGCCGATGTGCTCAGGCTTGCGGTTGCCGGCTGCGTCAGCGGTTTGGCTTCGCCGTGAATGACCAGCAAATCGCCGTTCGCATTCGCGGCTTTGTCGTCTCCGATCGCAACCGCAAGGATGCGAAGCTGGCCGGACACCGCATGTTGATCAACGATCACGAGTCCGTCTTTCAAAACATCCGCTGAGCGCAGCTCGACTTTGGACGGATCGTAATCGACGGCAATATCATATCCGTAGATGCTGCCTTTCACATGCTGCGCTCCGACCGTCAAATCGAACTGGCCGCCGGCGTAGACACTGTCTGTTCCGTGCATGGTGACCTGCGGCGATGCAGAGACAGGCACACCAGGTACCTGCACCGCAATGGCGGCAGTTTCCGCAGTCGCTCCGTCTGACAGTCTGGTCACTTCCAGCACGACATTCACCGTTTTATTCTCGCTCGGAGGGACTATCGTGCCGTCCGTCTTAATGACGGTAGGGTCATCCGACTGTTTAATCCGAATCGCGAATCCGGCAGGAACGCTCGGAAGCGCCAAATTTGTTGCGCCTTGGGCAGGAGCAGGAATCGTTGCAATGCCCTTGGCAATCATCCCGGGCGTTATTTCCAGTACAGAAGTTAATTTCAAATAATCCCACGTAACCGCATACCCGCTGCTGCTTGCATTTTTTCCGGTAATCGCAAATCTGAATTTATGGTCGCCGGCGGCAGCAAAAGTTACGTTGCCGAGATTCGCCGATGCGAATCCTTGCGCGCTGGCATACTCGTCTATCGGAGCGCCTTGCGCAGTACCGTCAATCGATAACTGAACGGTCCCTCTGTTGTTATTTGTTTTATAGCCGAAAATAACGTTGTAGGTGCCGGCGGCAGACACGTTAACCGTATATTCCAACCAGTTGCCTACAGCCGGTGTTCCGGTAAACTGGCGGTACGATCCGCCGCTTGCAGCCGTATCCGCTGCTGTGCTTGTTCCCAGTCCCGAGGTTGTAAACGGTGTCGTTTCACCCTCGTAAATCTTAGTGATCGCTAGTATCGTTATCAAATAATCATTTTTCGTTACCCCATCCTGCGCGGTGACAATCAACCTATCCCCGTTGTCCAGAATGCCCGAAGCTTTGGTCGCGTTTACCGAATCCGTAACGGCATAAGTCTGCGCCGATCCAGTCGGAGATTCGATTTGATTGATCAGATCTGCAACTGTCGTTCCAGGCACTACCGAAAGCACGCGCGCCGCAAGATCCAGGGAAGCCACGTTCGGATGATTTGCCTTCAGCTGAATCGTTGCATCTGACGCAACCAGGATCGTATAGACCGCTATGTCGCTGCCAATTTTAGCCGAAGAGGTCAGCTTGTCTCCGGCCGCCAGCACATCCGACGGTTGTTTGGCCCTGCCGCCTGCGTCCGTTAAGCTGAAGTTGTGGACCGCACCGTCCACGCCGGATAGCTGAGCGGCAAGCTGGCCTAATGTTGTGCCTGACAGTGCTGTGATGACACGCCCTGCCGCATCAAATTGGTGGATGTTCGGATGAACGGCGAGCGGCTGGATCTCCGGGTTCGAGCTTTGGATATTCGCCGCGTTCGATACGGTCCATGCCGGACCGCTGCTTGCCGTAACATTGACATGATCGAAGGAAACCGAATCGGCATATTGGACGGTCGCTCCCGCCGTACCGCGCAGGTTGACGTTCTTCATCGTGACATTTTGGACATTGCTTCCGTCCAGTCCGATAATCTCGAGTGCCGAGCCATTCGTGCCCGGACCTGTGACGATGTTTTCATAGTGAAGATCCTTGAAAACCGGCAGAACCGGTGCCGCATCTCCGTCGTTGTTGACCGAGTAATTTGCCGAAATTCTTACAGCCAGTCTCGTCTTGGAAATTGTAATGTCTTTGAAGGTTACATCCTCAACGATGCCACCGCGACCGGCGCTCGATTTGATATCGATGCCCTCCCAACTGATCGAGCTTACGGTATTGTTTTGAATCAGCACGTGTCTGACCGAGCCGGACATTTCGCTTCCGATCACATAACCGCCGTTCGAGCCGTCGATCACGTTATCGGTTACCCGGATATATTCCGTAGGAATGCCTAAATTATAGCCTTCCAGGTTTTTGCCCGACTTGATTGCCACCGAATCGTCGCCGGTATGGAAATAACAATTAAAAATGTTCGCATGACTCGATGAATCAGGATCAATTCCGTCGCCGTTGGCAATCCGGTAGGACGAATTTTTGGAAATCAGCTTTACATTATCGAAGGTGACATGATCGCTATAGATGAAATGCGTGGTCCATGCCGGACCGTAGCTTACGGTCAGATCCTTGACGTATACGTTCTGCGCATTCATCATCATAATTGCGCGTCCGCGCGATCTGTTGCCTAATGCCGCTTTCTGGGCGTTTCCAAGATCCAGCCCGTTGCCGTCGATCGTTCCCGTTCCGGAGATGACGACATTGGAAATATTGTACGGCCCTTTGGCATCCCGACGTCCGAGTGTCAACAGAGAAGCATAGCCATTCAGCTCGAACCCTTCAAAGCGGGTCGGGATGACCGGATAATCTTTCAGATTCGTCGTCCCTTTGAGCGTACCGTCGATCTTCATCGTCATGTTGCTTTTCAAGAACAGCGCGCCGCTCATAAACGTTTTGTTCGGGGGGATATAGACCGTGCAGCTTTCCGGACATTCGTCGATCGCTTTTTGAATCGCCGCTGTGTTGACTGTAGAGCCGTCACCAACGGCTCCGTAATCCTCAACATTCAACGTACGGCCGGAAGCTTTCGTCCGGATCGTTAATCCGGCGCTTGCTTCAGACAAGTTTCCGCTCGTATCCCTCGTCTTTAGTGTGAACGTATAAGAAGTGCCGGGAGATAATCCCGAAACCGAGAATCCCATTTGAGTCGTTTCCCCGACTTGCACGCCGTCCCTGTAAACGACATACTTAGCAAAATTGGGGACGCTGTAAATATTGGCCGGTTTATCCCACAACAAGAGCACGGAACTGTCCGTTAGCGACTCTGGAGGAGAAAACGCATTTTGCGGCGCCAGCAAATGGACTGTACCTTCATCCGCAGCCACTGTTGCAGCCGATTGATCTCCCGCCGCAAGCGCTCCCGAAAACGGCAAAATTTGCGCAATCATCAAACAAATAACAATCCGTATTAACCATTTCCGCTTCATCATTTTACCGTTCACCCGCTTTCATCGATCGGCAAGCACCGAATGGTTCATCGGTGCTTGCCTGTAGTAGAACTGATATCAAACCTGGATTACTTTACTCAAAGTCGAGAATTTTCTGAGCGATCATCGCAAGATCGGCAATGTCGATTACGCCGTCATGATTGAGATCCGCGAACTTGTATTGATCCCAATCGCTGTCTGCAGACGATTTTCCATAGTACTTCGCTGCAATTGCCAAATCTCCGATGCTGAATTTGCCGTCCCCGTTCACATCCCCCGGAATGCCGGTAATGACCAAAGCCTTGAACGCTTGAAGCGCTGCGTCTAAGTCAACTGCGGATTGCCCCACTTGCTGCTGAGTAGCTGCGGGATTGCCGGCTACCGCTTGCGCGCTGGCAATCGCCGCGCTGAGCGCAGCTTTCGAGCCTGCCGGATATTGCCCTGGCTGTGTGCCCTCCACCGCAGCGTTCACGGTAGATTGCGCGCTGGCAATCAGATCGTTCAGCAGCGCTTTATCGACATACGTGATGTGCAAGTCGTGGAACGCGCTGGCGAGCTGCGTCTCTGTTCCATCGCCGTTTGCGACAACCAGCGATGCGCGAATGCTCGCGGTAGCCGATTGCGCAAGCGATTTCGCCTTGCCGTGAATAACGAGCAAATCGCCGTTTGCGCTTGCTGCTTTATCTTCTCCGATGGCAACGGCAAGGATGCGAAGCTGGCCGGAAGCCGTCTTTTTATCCACGATCATGAGTCCGTCTTTCAAGGCTTCCGCCGATACGACATCGATCGTGGACGGGTCAACCTCAATCGTGAGATCATAGCCGTAAATACTGCCTTTCACCTGCTTCGCCCCAAGCGTCAGATCGAACGCCCCGCCGGCATTGACGCTGTCCCTCCCGTTCAACGTAACCTGCGGGGAAGCGGGTGGCTGAGACGCTTTGATTAAGCGGGCATCCGCCCAGTCGCTTGAACCGCTAACTCGTGGATTTGCTCCATCCGCACGGCCAAGAACGACTAATTTAAGTTCATTGATGCCGGTAGTACTGACATCAATCTCTTTCGGAAGCGTGTACGGGTTGGTCCGCATGATGCCGCTGTCGAACAGCAGCTGTCCGTCACCGTAAACATAGAACTGCACGGCAGTCGGTTTATTCGGATTCGTCAAGGTATAATCGTCGGGTCCTGCTACCGCTTTGAATCTCGCGTACTGGCCGTTCAGCATGTAAATGATTTCCGAATCGACATGCGTTCCGATCCCTTTGGCATACTGAACGCCGTTTATTTTGATCGGGTTAACGGCACTTTGTTCGTTCCGGTCTTTATTGACTCTGTTGCTTCCGCTAGTCGCGGAAATCCAGTTCAGATCGCTGAGATATACCGTATCCGTCTGCTGATCTTTGGATTTCGCCGGCACGGTCACTTGAATGCCTGCAGTGCTTGCCGTTGACGAATAATCGGTGGTATCCGTCACTTCCAGAACGAGCGTAACCGTTACCGGGGCATCCGGAGGGGTAATCGTTCCATCCAGCCCGATAATATCCGGCTTATCCGAGCTTTTGATTCCGATAATAAAGCCTGCCGGCACTGTCGGAAGCGTTAACGATACGGCATCCTTGGCCGGAGCCGCAATCGCCGTGATCCCCGCCGCAACCTGCGCGGAAGTTAGAACGGCATTGCTTTTGGCAGGCACAACCACTTGAATGGCCCCCGTTTCCGAAGTGGAACCGTCCGAAGCTTTCGTCACTTCCAGCACAAGCGTTACCGCCATATCCATATCCGGTGGAATAATCGTTCCATCCGTACGAATGACGTCGGGATTATCCGATCTCTTAATCTTGATCGCATATCCGGCAGGTACTGCGGGAAGTGCTAACGTTCTAACATCTTTACCCGGCGCTGTAACCGACGTTATTTTGGAAGCAACTGTGGCTGCATTGGCTTCCCCGATGCCGATTCGATCAAGATCCGGGCCATAGGCCGTATTATTATAAAATTTAATCGTGTTGCTGCCTGCTTGAAGCTCAATCGATATCATCGCCGATAATACCGTATTGAAATCAGGGCCGTTTAGCGGCACTTCTATGCCTGCACCGTTGTTGACGCTGATAAAGAAAGATCTGGGAGCGCCCGTTAAATAGTCGATTCTCAAGTTGTATAAACCTGCGACCGGGGCATTGATATTCGAAAATAGAGCATAATTGGCTGCATTATTGCCTATATATCCAATCTTTTTGCCGCCGGAACAAGGTGTGCAGCTGGATACTTTCGTAGTCGTGCTGCCTAGGGTTGCGTTCTCCGCCTCATAGAAGGAAGTGATCGTGCTCTTGGCCGGAACGACGACTTGAAGGGCGGCTGTAGACGCTTTGGAGTTATCGAAAGAGCGAGTAATCTCCAATACAAGCGTCACAGTCGCCGGATTAACCGGCGGAACAATCCTGCCGTCGGCTCCGATAACCGTCGGTTTATCCGAGCTTTTGATCGCAACCGTATAGTTCGCCGGTACAACG
Organism: Paenibacillus sp. FW126-R14; assembly: GCF_058789495.1. Taxonomy (NCBI): domain Bacteria; kingdom Bacillati; phylum Bacillota; class Bacilli; order Caryophanales; family Paenibacillaceae; genus Paenibacillus; species Paenibacillus sp. FW126-R14. The sequence continues at coordinate 181,900 of NZ_JBYTBS010000004.1, forward strand.
GGCAAGGCCAGAGAAGTCGCATCGGGCAAAGGTGCTTGCAGGGACGTAATGCCTGCGGCGATTTCCGCCGGTGTTCGATCCGCTAGCAACGCTGCCAGGGAGGGTACGCCTTCCCCGTTGGAGTTGCTTGCCGTGACTGTGTAGTTATATTTCGTATCCATCGGCGCGTTTAAATCCGTATATTCCAAAGCGGTTATTCCTGAAGCGATTTGAACATACGGTCCGCTGCCTTCGGCATCAGCCGATTTCTTATAAACCGAATAGGAGGAAGCACCGAACGTACTATTCCATTTCAATTTAGCTGCGCTGGCGGAAGTCCGGGCAACCGATACCCCGCTTGGAGCTGCCGGAGGCACCGAGAGCTTCGTATAGAACATAAAGGTTCCGATCAGTTGTTCATTTCCTCCTGCAATAGCCGAGATTCTCCAGAAGTATTGCTTATCGTTCTGAAGACCGGTCACGACTTTTGATACGGTGTTCACGGTGTTGTTAAATACGATTTTAGAAAAATTGGAATCCTCTGCGATCGTTAATCTGTAGCTGTCTGCATTAGGCACAGCAGCCCAACTGAAATTCACAGCCGCAGCCGTATCGATATCCATAGCACCGTTACCCGGCACGACCGCCAGCGCCGATAGCGGAGTTACTTTTATCACTCTTGATCCATGCGAAGCGATGGCAGCCGAATATCCGCTGTTAAAGGTGCCAAGCTCGGAGTGACTCCACAAATCCCTTACCCACGCCGGGCCTTGAATGCCCAAATCCGACCAATTAACGGAAACATTCGCACTTGATCCTCCTGTACTAAATAAGGCAACGTTAAACGAACCATCGGGAAGTTTCTGGTAAAACACTTGCGCCGACGATGAATTGGAAAGCCGTTTGCCCGCAACGCCGCTCTGGTTGACACCAATAATTTCGTCGTTTGTCATTAAACTCACGCCGTAATCGTCGAGATTCGTGAGATCGCTGCCAAAGTAAAAATGGGATGCCCCGATGGCCCAAAGGCTCACATACGTTTGTTTCTCGTCATCGGTCAAACCGTCATTGGCTCCGTTCACTACGTTAATGGAATCAAAATCGCTCCAACCTCCCGGACCGGCATAGGGAGCCCAATTCGCCGCCGAGTTGAATCTGCCGGAAACATGGTTCCAATCCGTCAACGTGGCGCAGTAACATTCTACGTCTCCTTGCGTTCTCCATCCGTTGGCCAACTGCTTCCATGTAGCCCCATAATTGATGTTTAAGCTATTGGACAAAGCCAAATGAATCGGTCTTCCCGAATTTTTTAGCGCCTTGGACCATGCTTCGATATCCGGAATATCAAAGTCCCCAACGCCGTCGAGTTTTAGGAAATCCGCACCGTATGAAGCAAACAATCGTGCCCACGAGTCGATGAATTCTTGAGCTCCCGGCTTTGAATAATCGATGTAATACATGTTTTTGTAGTTATAATTCTTTTCTGTTTTGGTCGTATCCGCGATATCTTTGGCATAATAAGGTGTTCCTTCAATCGGCGTGTTTTTATCCACTGCGCCTTTGGGAATGCCCGGCGTTACATAAATGCCGAATTTCAGCCCCAAACTGTGGATGTAATCTCCCAATGCCTTCATACCGCTCGGGAATCTGGCAGGATCCACGACCCACCTGCCGTAAGCATCGACATTCGTCGTCCAGTTCAGCATATAGAAGTCATCCAGATTCACGTATTCGTAACCGTGCGACTTGAATTTTGCGGCCAATACGTCAGCTTGCGCTTTAATCTTCGCTTCCGTCGGATCCTTTCTGATAAAACTCCAGCTGCTCCAGCCCATGATCGGTTTTTGGGCCAAGCCGTTATCCGAAGCCTTCGCTTCTTGCGGCAAAGCGGCAAACATCGAGACAAAACCGCTTACGAAGATGAAAAAAGAAAGCAAAACGGCGATCGGCATTTTTAATATCTTAAACATACTTTTCCTCCCCTGTTATTTGATATCATTCGAAATTGAGCATCAATTTTGCAATAATGACGAGGTCTTCAATGTCAATTTTGCCGTCGCCATTCAGATCCGCAAATTTGCAAGTATTCCAATCCGCGTCTGCGTTCGATTTTCCATAGTATTTAGCTACAATCGCCAGATCTGCGACACTAACTTTACCGTCTCCGCTTACATCTCCAGGCATTCTGGTGATAACCGAAGCGAGGAATGTTTGCACGGCAGCGTCCAAGTCCGCTTTCGCTTGATCGACTTGCTGCTGCGAAGCCGATGCATTGTCGGCAATGGCCTTAGCAAGATTAACTGCCGTCTGCAGAGCTGCTTTCGATCCTGCCGGATATTGACCGATGCCGCTGCCTTCGGCTGCTGCATCGTGCTTGCTTTGAGCATCTGCAATCAAGGCGTTCAATGCGGCCTTATCGATATAAACAATTTCGATATTTTCTTGTACTCCAACGCCTTCAGGCGTGACTTCTCCATTCCCGTTCGTCCCATCGCCTGCAACAACGACATTGGACAAGGTGATTGGCGATGCCGTAGAGCCGGTTTGCGCTATTGCTTTCCAATGAAGCTTCAGCAGCGCACCGTCTGTATTCACCGCATTGTTCCCGCCAAGACTTGCCGCCAGAATTCGAACTTTCCCGCCGGACACCTTGGTATCAACGATGACGAGATCGGTTCTTAAGGATTCCGCCGATAAAAATTGTATCTTCTCAGGATCAAAGCTTAACGTAATATCCTGCGCTAAAATGCCATTCTTAACATGCAGCAGGCCATAGGTCAGATCAAAGGTTCCGCCGGCATAAACGCTGCCGCCTCCTTTTAATTCGGCAGTTAACTTGGTATCGACCACAAACTTCGGAGTCAGCTTAAAGATCCGATCGTCGTTTGCTGCGGGTTTCGCTCCTGTGCCCGTACGATTGCTCGTCGAAAAATACAGATTCCCTTTCCTATCCTCGAACACGTCACGGATTCGGCCATAGGTGTTTTTGAAATAGGATTGCTGCGTCACTCTGCCATTATCGTCGAACGTGACCAGCAGCAGCTGCGAGCCTCTCAAATTCGTGACCAACAACTTGCCCGCCCATGGACCGTTCTTGATAAATGTGATTCCTGAAGGCGCCCACGTGTCGGAGCCGGCATGCAGGATTGGTGCAATCGTATTGACACCGTTAACTTTGGTTACCGCATCCCCTTGAACGATCGGCCAACCGTAATTGGCGCCTTTGATGATTTTATTAATCTCGTCGTGCGCAGTAGCTCCGTGTTCGGAGCCATAAAGCTGGCCTGATGCATCCCAGGCAAGACCTTGCGGATTTCTGTGTCCCCAGGAGTACACATAGGAGCCGGGGAACGGATTGTCAGCCGGAACGTCGCCATCCAGCGTCATGCGCAAAATCTTTCCGCCATAACTATTCAAATCTTGCGCAATATTTTGGTTGTAAACTTCGCCGACTCCGATATACAGATATCCGTCCGGTCCGATTTTAATGCGTCCTCCGCTGTGATTGCCGTTGGCATCGCTTCCGGGCAGCTGATCGAGCATGATTTTATCAACCGCCGCTTTGTCGCCGGCAGCATTGACTTTTAAGCGCATCAACCGGTTATAAATTTTATTCGTTCCAGCCTCCTTGTAAGTGTGGTAGACGTAGAGCAGGCGGTTCGTTGCAAAATCCGGGTGAAGAGCCAATCCGAGCAACCCGCTCTCGCCGGTAACGAATGTATCCGGGAATGTTATCATAGGTGCCGACAACGGCTGGCCTTCGCGAATAAAATGCAATGTCCCTTTGCGGTCCGTGACATACAGCGTGCCTTCATTGTCCATGTCTAACGCCCACGGCACCCACATATTCTCAGCCAACATGACAGGGGCATTATAGGGCATGTCGGTACCGGCCGGCACAGCCAGAGTTATATTAAATATGGCTGACATGCCATTCTCGGCCGTGACGACGACTTTATCGCCTGAAACGATCATGCCTGTTGTTTTGGGACCGCTGCCTGTATGCTGAACGGTATAGACCTGCGTCGAACCGTCCGTAGAACTGAGCGTCGCCAATAAATCTGCAGGGGTGGCGCCGCTGACGGCCGTGATCGTATGGGCTGTATTGTTCACCGCCGTCAAATAAGGGTTGGTGTTCTTTAACCGGATATCCGTATTGTCCGATCTGTCGGATAGTCCGGCCGGCACTTTTACCAATTCGGTGAAGTCGAAAGTCGTTGCATACGCGGAGCTGGCCGCATTTTTGCCGGTTATGACGAACTTGAATTTATGGCTGCCTGCCGTTTGGAAGTTTACGCTTCCCAGATTCACTTGGGTATAAGCCTGAATCGTATCGTATTGATCTATCGGCTTGCCCAGAGAAACCCCATCGACGGATAACTGGGAAATCGATCTGTTATTATTGGTTTTATAGCCGAAGGTGACACTGTATGTTCCGGCTTCCGGCACATCGAGCGTAAATTCAATCCAGTCGCCTGCTTTAGGCGTGCCTGTAAACTGCCGGTAAGTGCCTCCGCTTGCAGCCGCATCGTTGGAAAGATTCGTTGAGATGGAAGAAGTAAATGCGGTTGTTTCACTCTCATATCTTTTGGAAAAAAGCGTATCAATTTCATAGCTGGCCAAAGTCACTCCGTCTGACGCCGTTACAAGCAATTGATCTCCTGTAACAAGCGCTGCCGAGCCTTTCGGGTTGTGGGCGGAATCAACTACGGCATAGCTCTGTATCGACCCGTCCGTTGATTGGATTTGAGCCGTCAAATGACTTGCAGTCGCTCCGCTAATCACATAGATGATATGCTTGACGGCATCTATATCCAATATTTGAGGATGTGAATCTTTTAGTTTGATGTTCGTATTGGCGTCCTGCGCGACGAGAGTTAACGTATACTCTGCGGTTGCAGCTGCGTCTTCGGCCGTTACGACCAACTTATCGTCAATCGCAAGGGCTGCGCCATTATTTTTAGGAGTGCGGTTTTTATCAATGACGCCATACGTCTGTGCCGAACCGTCCGCCGATTGGATCTGAGCAAGCAGTTGATTCGTCGTTGTGCCGGTTACGGCGGTGATGATACGTTTTGGAGCAACGGCAATAGATACGAGATTCGGATGAGAGGCCTGCAGTTTGATATCCGTATTGGCGCTACCGGCTGCCAGTGCGCCAGACACGGTGACAACGTTGCCTATAATGAGCGAAAGAAGCATGACCATTACACACATCTTCGTAAACAAGGCGGTACGGTTTTTCATTTTCGTTAACTCCTCTTTTAATTTTCAAAAATTGCCCTGGCTATGATAGCAAGGTCCGTAATGTCAATGAAGCCGTCCCCGTTCACATCGGCAGATTTGCATTGCTCCCAATCCGGATCGGCGCTCGATTTGCCGTAGCATTTAGCCGTGATGGCCAAGTCGCCGACAGTGACCTTGCTGTCTCCGTTCACATCTCCGCGCACACCGGTGTTGACAGACGCAAGGAAAGCTTCAAGCAAAGCGCTCAATGCCGCCGCCGCTTCATCCACTTGCTGCTGCGTGGACGCTGGATTGTCAGCTAAGCTTTTTGCGCTTTCGATCGCCGCTTGCAGCGCTGCTTTCGATCCGGCCGGATATTGACCGGTACTGCCGCCTTCGACTGCGCTATCATGCTTGCTTTGAGCGCTGGCGATAACGTTGTAAAGCGCTGTTTTATCGACGATGACTATGGCTGCGATCGAGACGTGATGTGAAACGCCCTCAACTTGGGTTTCAACGCCTTCTCCATTCGAGATGATAACGCTGGATAAAGTCATTGCCGTTATTCTCGATTGGCTGAGCGACTTGGCTTTCCAGCTCAGTTTCAGTAAATCGCCGCCGTTATTTACCGTATTTCCCGCTCCAAGGCTTGCCGCAATGATGCGGACCTGCCCCGTCGTTTCCTTCCGGTCTACGATCTGCAGTCCGTCTTTCACGGATACTGCGGAGACAAACTCCACTTTCTCCGGGTCATACGTAAAGGTAATATCCTGCGCATAAATGCTGTCATTCACATTCGACAATCCGTAAGTTACGTCGAATGATTCGCCTGCTTTAACGCTCTCCGTCCCGCTTAATGCGGACTTTGTTGCACCGCTATCACGGATTGCCGTTAACTTGATGTAATCAATAACGATCGAGCCTGCGCTTTTTGCAACGAATCTGACCGGGTAGCTGCCCGCAGCCGCAAAGGTAACCTGGCCCAGATCCACCGGAATAAACAGATTGGCCGTCGCATTGTTTTCGTTGACCGGGGAACCTTTGGCAACCCCGTTGACATAAGGCTGGACGGTAGCTCTTCCCGTCGTATTGGTCTTGTATTGGAAAGACATTTGATAAGTACCCGCCGCAGGAACGGCAATACTCAATTCAATCCACTCTCCGACCGGTACGGCATTCGTTTGCAAATAGCTGATTCCATTCGTCGAAGAAGTCGAAAGCGTAATGCTTGGGATGCTCTTCACAACTGAATTCAGCTGCGAATCGGCTTTCAGCAGAATCTCAAGCGGAACGAAAATACGATAACTTTTCTTTGTTGTCCCATCTTGAGCGGTTACGACAAGCAGGTCTCCTGTCTCAACTAGTCCCAAATTTTTCGCTTTGTTTGCCGAATCCGTGACGGCGTAAGATTGTACCGTTCCATCCGTCGATTCCAGTTGGTTGGTCAGATCAGCTACTGTGGTTCCCAACGTCGCTGTAATCGTGAAGGCGGAAGTATCTAAATTCGTCAGATTCGGGTGGACCGCTTTCAATTGAATCGATGTATTGTGCGGGTCCTGTACAGCGAGCGGATAGCTTTGTTTTCCCGTTACCGATACATGACTCAAGTCTGCTAGAGCAGTAAGCTGATTGCCCCATGTATTTTTGTAGTAGGAAGTATTTGTCATGGTTATGTTGCTTGCATCCTTTAACTGTATGACCTTCGGGTTAGCGCTCCCTTTGACCATTTTCACATTGTCCAAGGCCGCATTTTTAACATCATCCAGCACGATCGCATACCGGTCATCGTTTTTCTCAAATCTTGTCGTGACATTGGTAAATGTAAGACCGTCCACGTGTCTTGCCCAGAAGCCGTAGGATGGCTGTTCCCCAATATCTGAGATGTTGTACTTGCCGACACCCAGCTCCGGAGGACTAATTTCCGCATCGGCAATGCTGTTGCCGCCCTTGACTAACACATCCACATTGTCAAAATGCAGATTCTCGATATAGCCAATGCTGCGTCCATCCGGCAGAACCGGCCCGCCATCGCCTACTTTGTAGCCTGCAATGATCGGTGTTGCCTTGTTCTGATTCGTATATGGAACCCATCTCTTGGAAGGATTGCTGTACTGGCTTCCTCCATACACTTCTTCGATATTGACATCCTTAATGAAAATATTTCTGACATGTCCGATATTGACATTTTTGCTTAACAATTCATCTCGCTGCACGCCGTTCTCCATCCATTTCATTCTGACGGCGTCGCCGCCGATCACACGTCCCCTATTGGATATCGAGATAAAGAACGGTGCCCGTGTGCGTCTCATTTGCGCCTTATGGTGGACTGGACCTGTTTGACCATAATTCAAATAAATATTTTCCACCGTAGCGCCGTCATTCGTGGAAATGGAGAATCCGGCTTTATTTCCCGCCAACACATAAATATTATCGACGTAAGCATTTTTAATGTCGTCAACGGTTTCACTGCCGATTTGGAACAAATTGCAGTTGGTATCGCCGATAATATTGCGAACATAGAAATTAGCTGCCGGTTTTGTAAAACCTAATGAAGAGTCGCTGCCCGGCTTGACAATATCGTCGGAGGTGCCTTTAGCATAAATATTTTTCGCGTACACATTGCTGGTTTGCATGTAATCAAAAACGTCTCTGGCACTGCCGCTCGCATCTTTACCGTAATAGAAGTCATGTGTATTGACATTTTCCGAGCCTGTTGAAAGCATTGCAAAATGCCCTGCCCTATCCACTCTGAGCATATTGCTGATGTCTTTTTGCTTCACTTCATTATTGCCGTCCGGGTCAATGCTTTGAATATAGTACGGTTCGTCCGTCGTCGGCGAATTGGTCTCCTCGTACCACAGGTCAAGCCCGTTATCGAAGCCGCCGAATTCAACGTTCGTACATAGTTTTACCGTAAGCATCTTATCGCTGCGATTGTCCGGAGCATTGTTCATAACCCCGTCGCTTGTCGTCAAATTGCCGTTGCCTGTAATTCTGCCGTTGCCGATAATCTTGATATTGTCTAATCGTTCCCCAAAAAACATGCTGTTTCTAAAGTAATGGTGGCCAACGTCCTGCTTGGTTAAGTAATTTTCAGGATCTTTGTATGGACCTGTAGACGTTGCCGACGTCCCCGAGCGATATCCTAAATCCGAGAAATAAGTAGTCTCCGGGGCATCGCCGCCTTTTAAAGCGGATAGAGTCGCATCTTGATTGACATACAAGTAGACATTGCTTTGAAGATGGACCGTTCTTACGTTAAACGTGCCGTTCTCAAACAGCAGCGTACCGCCGCCCAAAGCATTCAGATACAAAATGGCGTTATCGATCGCTTGCGTATCATCCGCTTTACCGTCGCCTTTTGCGCCCATCAGTTTGGCGTTGAATTTGCCTGTGTAAAATTTGGCGATATTGGAGTCTCCCGCATTCACTCCTCCGGCAACTGCGAGTTTAAAGTAGTACTCGGTATTGGGAGAAAGGTTTGCAACCTCTATTTCCTTACTTTGCGCACCAACGGAAGCGTTGCTCTCGGTCCATGTTGCTCCTTTATCCGTTGACTGCATCAATTTCATAGAAGCGGCACCTTTGGCAGCGCTCCAGCTGAATTTTGCCTTCGTGTACGTGTCGGCTGTTTCCTTATACGTAAGGCTCTTATCCAATACTCGATTAAAGTCGCTTATTGTGCTGACTACGTTTAAAGTTGCTCCGCCCCATGGGCTTGTTAATACTTCCGGCTCGGAAGTCGTGTAGGAAACCGCAAATTCATAGCTGCCTGCGGTCACTGTCACACCCTCAAAAGTAATTTGAAGATCCGCTCCATTGGCCGGTCTTAAATCAAGTCCCCTCAATGTAATGAGCTGGCTTCCATCCTCTTGGTTATCAATAGCTGCCGTGCCCACCTGCGGGAATCGGTATCCTGCTCCTGTTCTGCCGACAGATTGAGTCGCTAGTCCTGAGAGCTTTACTTTGCCTCTGCCGATTACATTTACCGATGTGTTATCCATCGTCGCTCCAATCCCCTTCGGAACCTTGAGCGCAACTTCCGTTGCCGGACTTCTCATCCCTGCAAAGAAATTCAGCACGACGTCAGCTGGCGTATTTGCCGTGATTGTGCTGCCCACGAGCTCTGTCTTGCCTCTCAATGCGCCTTTGATGACCTTTATCGCATAAACGCGAGAATCCGGTCCCGCTGTTACCGTTACAATGTCGCCCTGCTCAATCGGGTCCGTCATTTGCTTCGTCCCTTTTGCGCCCTTGACTGTGTAAGTTTGAGGGGCAGATGACGAAGCCGTAATTGAATTGAGCAGTTCTCCCACCGTTTTTATAGTCAAAGTAGTGCGGCCAGCGCCTTCTGCCGTATCGACTGTATACATATAGGTGTCGCCCGATGTAATCGTAATGGCATCTTCTGTAATCCCACTAACATAGTTGTAGGCGGGTTCTTTCAAGCGAATGCCCGTCGTATTGTCTTGTTTTACGCTTTTCGCAGGAACTGATACCGGAATGCTTGATGTGAGCGCTGTGGTATGATCGGAAGTTCTCGTAACTTCCAGCACCAATGTCACGGTGGTGTCGGTTTTCGGAGGGAAAATGGTGCCGTTTGTTTGAATGACTGCCGGATTATCCGAGCTTTTAATCGCCAGGGTAAATCCGTCCGGCACGGCTGGCAGCGTTAAGCTGGCGGCATCTTGTGCGGGTGATGGAATGGAAGCAATCGTTGCGGCAACTTGCGCTGCAGTGGATCCGGCAGGCACATCGATCGCGGACATGGCGTAGGCAACAATCGGCGTAACCACCGGACCGATTACGATTCTATCGAAATCGGGAGCCCATGCCGTATTGTTATAGACTTTAATCGAGTTCGTTCCGGCATTCAGATTCATAATTGTAAACGTATTCAAGATAGGATTGAAATCAGTGCCGGGTCCGCTCACGGATACTTCGGACGGCTCGCCGCCATTGACGCTGATAAAGAATGATCTTGATCCGGAGCCTATGCCATAAGCCATTTGCATAAAATATGCGCCTGCGGAAGGGACGGTAACGTTCTCAAAAGTTACGTATCTGTCCGGACTGTTCCCAAGGTTCTTTAACTTTTGTCCGTTGCCGGTGCCGGAGCAAGGTGTAGTTCCGCTGCAACTTGCCGTCGTAACAGGCTGAGCGGCCGTATTGCTCGTTATTGTCGCACTCTCGGCTTCATAACCGGTCCAGGCGACACTTCCCGTTTTGGCCGGTACGCTCACTGTGATGCTGCCGGTAGTAGCGGTCGTTACAGGGGTATCTGTCGTTCTCGTCACGATGAAAGTCAAATTCACGTTCGTATTCACAGCCGGAGGAATGATCGATCCGTATAATTTAATGACATTCGCGTTGCTTGTAGAATTAATCCTGATTCTAAACCCGTCGGGTACCGATGGAAGAACCAAATACGGCGCATCGGCAGGCGGAGCTGCTACCGACGTTATGCTTGCCGCAACTTCGGCAGCTGTCGGCATGACGGCTGCCGATGCGGTATTCGTATCCGCCGGTGAGAAAAACACGCTCAAACTGATTAACAAAGACAGAACTAGTGACACTGTCTTTTTCACAAATATATCACCTCATAGAATAGTTTTTCCTTGCTTGCGACAAGCGAAATCTTCCTTGATAAGAATCTTAAATCTTGCGGAACCGAACCCTAATTCTGCTTTATGCCGGTTGCGCCAGCAGGCCGTGCTTCTTCACCTCCATTAGATTTCAGTGTGGCCGGCATTCCCGCTAGCTTGTGACGATACCTGACCGCCGCCCATTGCCCCTTACTGTACATCACTTCTCCAAAGAGATGTGATAGGAGATCTTATCGAAAATGTATAAAATTTTAAGATGCAGGCATCCCTTTCATTGGACAATCCGGCTGCGGTATTCCGTCGGCGTCTCGCCCAGATACCGTTTGAAGGTTTGCCCAAAATATCGTGGATTATCATAACCGATATAATCGGCCACTTCTTGGCACTGATAGCCACGCTGCAATAAGACGCAAGCAATTTCAAGCTTTCTGGAAATCAAATACGCAAGAAAGGTCTGTCCAAGCTTTTGCTTGAACAGCGCAGCCAGATAGGTAGGAGCAACATTCGCCTGCTTCGAAACTTCAGTTAAGGTAAGCCGTTTGCGAATGTTGGTGTCGATATATTTTAAAGCGACCGTAATCGGTTTCTCATTTCGCTTGCTCTCGGGCACGATGACAAAGAAGGGCAAATCATCATCGTCCCCAATCATGATGCTGACGACATGCGTCCCCTTCTCTTTTAAGCGCTTTAACAGCTCCAAGCCGTCATCCGCAACGACAATGTTCATGCTGTAATCCCCCCTTTAGAAATAAGCAAACGTTATACGTTGGATTGGGAAATTGGAATGCCTTCGCAGTCAAAAAGACTGTCCTCCCAAGCTAGGAGAAGTCAGTCCATGATGACATCGTTGTAATTATGATGGATGAAATCACCCTTTTACCGCTCCGGAAGAAAGCCCGTGAATAAAATATTTTTGGAGAAACAAATATACCGCAGCGATTGGCATAGCCCCCATAAAGGAACCGGCGGCAACCCAGCCGATGTTGTTGTTATATTGTCCGAAAAAGCTGGAAAGCGCCACGGTGATCGTACGCATGGCCGGTTTTTGCAAGAAAAAGACAGAGAACTGATAGTCGTTCCAAATTTGGACACCGGCTAAAATGATCACTGTCGCCGTAATCGGCTTCAGCAGCGGCAAAATCACTTTGTAAAACAATTCAAAGCGACCGGCTCCGTCCATCATGGCAGCCTCGTCAAGCTCTCTTGGAATCGTCCCGATGAAACCCGTATATAGAAAAATGGTAATCGGCAAAAAGAAGGTAACATGCAGCAGCACAATGCCCCAGAACTGATTCATGCCGCCGATATCGACCATAAATTTATAAAGCGGTACGAGAATCGTTAATGGCGGAACGATTAAGGCAGAGATAAACAGCGTGTAAATAAATTTATTCCATGCCGTTCGGTGCCGGGCTAAAGGATATGCGGCAATCGAACCAAGAATGATAAGCAAAGCCACCGATATGGACGTTACCGTCGTGTTGTTGATAAACGCACTGCCCAGATTCGCTTCCCGCCAGGCGTTTTGGAAGTTATCCCAATATAAGTAACCTGGCATAATCCATTTGGAGCTCGTATCGTCCGCAGCCTTGAAAGAAGTGGTGATCAGCACGTAGAATGGTAAAATATGAATTAGACAAATTAACAGGGCATAGAAGTTTTTCCACTTTTGGCTGCTTCTCATGCTGTAACCTCCCTGCGTCTCAAATAAAGTAAAGACGTTAGACTGACGACCGATATCATGACGAACATCAGATTTCCGATGGAAGCGGCATAGCCCGCGTCCTGACGGCCGAAGTAGAGCTGGTACATGAGCGTGGACAACGATGCGGATGCATACCCGGGACCGCTGTTCGTCATCGCCGTAATAATATCGAACAACTTCAGTCCCCCGATCAGATTGAGCACGATACTGATCGTGAACGACGGTGCCAGCAGCGGCCAAGTGACGTTGGTGAAGCGGGCGAATGCCCCTGCGCCGTCAATCGTTGCGGCTTCATAATAATCCTTAGGAATGGTTTGCAGGCCCGCCAGAAACAGCACCATCGCGATGCCCAGGTATTGGTAGGTGTTCACGAACGTAATGATCCACACGTTAATATTGGGATCGCCGAGCAAATTCACAGGTTGATCCTGGAACAGCAGGAGAAAGTCGTTGATTGCACCGCCTTGGAATTGAAAGAAGAAGTACCAGACATAGCCCATAATGAGCGGACTAATGATAACCGGCAAATAGATGACGGTTCTTGCAAGACCCCTCGTCCGGATGCTTTGATTTAAGAATAAAGCGTAGGCAAGCCCGATCATATTTTGAAAAACCGTACTCCCGATGCCGTAAATGATCGTATTCTTGATGACTTTGATAATATCGGGGTCCGTAAACATGCGTTTGTAATTGCTAAGGCCAACCCGTTTGTATTCCTGCGAGTAGCCATCCCAATTCGTAAACGAAATCTCGATTCCTTTAATAAACGGATAAAAGATAAAGATGCCGAATAAGATCAACGCTGGCAAATACAGCAAGTTGAGGACGCTTTTGCTGCGGATCGTTCTTCGCAATAACCCGCTTTTCGTCTGCCGTTCGGCGGAAACAGGCATGATGGTCGTCTTTGTCTGTGGCTCCGTCATTCGTGCCCCCTCCTTGGATCTATAAGGTTAGGAAAGAAGGAGGGCGGACGCCCTCCCTGTCCCGCAATTATTTGTTGCGCAAGCGTTCCACTTCTTGCTTCATCTTGTCGGAGTATTGCTTCGGTGTTACGCTGCCTGCCAGCAGAGCCGTGCCTGTTTTACACATCACATCCCACATGCCGTTTGGCAGGTAGACCCTGTCAAAGTACGGGAAAACCCGGATGCTTGCATATTTATTGTAGTATTCCGTAAATTCATGCTTGGATTCTACGCCTTTCAAGCCAGGAGGAAGCTTAGACGCGTTGGCGATTTTCGCCATATTCTCAGGCTTCGCAAAGAAAGCGATCACTTTCTTCGATTCTTCAATATGTTTGCCGTCTTTCCAAACCCCCATCGTATTGCGCTCTCCGCCGGAGAAGTTCGGCGCATCGCCGGCAACCATGGAAGGCACCGGCATGAAGCCGATTTGCAGATCAGGCTTCACTTTATGAACTTCATCCGCGAAGGACGGACCGAGCAAGGAGAAGGCGACTTTGCCTTGCGCGAATTGCTGTGGCAGATCGCTGTATTTTGCAGTCAGCACATCTTTGTTGATGTAGCCCTTCTTCTGCATTTCGAGCAGTTTCTCAGGCAGCGCACTCCATTTATTCCAGTCGAATTTGTTATCCAGCAAGTTCTGTCCCTCGTTTTGCTGCGGGCTGATCAAGAGCGAAGTAGCGAAGTAATCGAAGAATTGGCCGATCATCCAGTCGTCTACACCGGAGAAGAAGAATGGCGTAACCTCTCCCTTGCTTTCGGTTTTAAGCTTCTCGGAAGCGGCCAGCAATTCGTCGAACGTCTTCGGCGGCTCTATGCTGTATTTTTTCAGCAAATCCGCATTGTAGGTCAAACCATCCTTCGCTTCGCTCAAGACAAGAACATGCACTTTGCCATCCTTATCGGTTACGACGTTCTTAATCGTATCTGTCATATTGGATACCCAAGGCTGGTCTCTCAAATCGGCCAAATATTTGCCGTAACGAATAATCGCCCAACCGTGCGTATCAAAAATATCAGGCAGATCATTGGCCGCCATTTTGACTTTTAAAATATTTTCATACTCGGAACCCGGGAATTGCAGATCCACATCGATCTTCGGATTTTCCTTCGCATAGTCGCCGGCAATGCCTTTATACACGTCTTGAACGGGTTTATCATTCGTGTTGAGGTAAACGGTGATTTTCGTTTTGTCGCCGCCTCCGCTACTGACTGTATCCGTACTTTTAGGCGCTTGCGTCGGTGCAGGTGTGGCGGCAGCCGGTGCAGGACTTGTATCCCCACCTGCTTGTCTTTGGGAACATCCCGCCAATGTTACGGATAGGGCCAGCATGGATAACATGCCGCTTAGTAGAACTTTTCTCATCTTATGACTTCCTCCCTTTTTCAATTAAGTTGTAGCTACACTTCTTGTTCGATACAAATCGTAACATAAAAAAGAGCGCTTACACATGTACTAAATCTACGATGTAAGCGCTCTTTTCTACAGTGCTGCCCAGCTCGGAAATCGGATTGACATCTAACCTTTAATCGCTCCATCCACCATGCCTTTGACGAAATATTTCTGCAAAACTAAATATACGATCGTCAATGGCAGCATACCGATGAGACAGCCTGCGGCCACCCAATTAACATTGCTCTGGAATTGAGAGATGAAGCCGGACAGTGCGACCGGGATCGTCATCATGTCCTTTTTTTGCAGGAAAAAGACGGAGAATTGGTAATCATTCCATACCTGTACACCGATCAAGATAACGACCGTGGCTGTAATTGTTCTCAGCAATGGCAGAATGATTCTGAAAAAAACACCGAACCTGCTGCAGCCGTCGATCAGACCGGCCTCATCAAGCTCTCTGGGTACCGAATGAATAAAACCCGTGAATAAAAAAATGGTAATGGGCAGCGAAAACGTCACCTGAGTCAAGATAACGGCCCAATAGCTGTTGATCCCGTTCAAATCTACTACAAGCTTATATAAGGGCACCAAAATGGTAAGCGCCGGTACAATGAGACAAGCGACGCTAAGCGTATAGACGAAGTTATTCCATTTCGTTTGGTATCTGGCTAGCGGGTAGGAGGCAAATGCCCCAATAAGAACAACAAGTACGACAACCGAAAAGGTGATGATGCTATTATTCAAAATAGCTCGATCCAGCTGTGCCGCCCGCCAGGAGTTCGTGAAATTTTCCAGATAAATGCTTGTAGGAAATAACCACTTGCTGCTTGTATCTTGCGATGATTTAAAGGACATGTTGATCAAAATATAAAAAGGAATGATGTGAATGATAGCTATCAAAGCTGCTATCGTATAGGCAATCAGTTTCCCGCGTTTGTTCACATTTTCACTTCCTTTCTACGCAGCAAATAGAGCGCAGACAGGCCGAAAATACAAATAAATACGAACATCACATTGCCTAATGCTGCTGCATAACCCGCGTCTTGACGCGCAAAATATAAGTTGTACATCATCGTCGACAACGATTGCGTAGCATAGCCTGGACCGCCTTTTGTCATTGCCATAATGACGTCGAATAATTTCAAGCCGCCGATGATATTGAGAACTACGTTAATCGTAATCGCAGGCATCAAGAGCGGTAACGTAATGGTCGTCAATTTCGCCTTCCATCTAGCCCCGTCGATATCTGCAGCCTCATAATACTCCTTGGAAATCGATTGAAGTCCAGCCAAATAAATAATCATAGAAATTCCCATATATTGGAATGTATTAACACAGCTAATGATCCAAACGGCGCGCGGACCTGAAGATAACCAATCAACCGGCCCCTTATAAAATAACAGAAACAGATCGTTGACGGCTCCCCCGTTGTATTGGAAGAAGAAATAGCTGATATATCCCATGATTAGCGGACTGATGATCACCGGCAAATAGACAACGGTCCGTATGAAACCTCTTCCGCGAATTTTTTGGTCCAGGAACAGGGCATAGGCCAAACCAAAAATATTTTGCAATAGCGTGCTTCCCAAGCCGTAAATCAGCGTGTTTTTCATCGTTAGCAGTATTTTTTTATCCGAAAACATGACCTCATATTTATCTAAACCTACCCAAGAATACTGCTGCGAATAGCCATCCCAGTTCGTAAAAGAGATTTTGATCCCTTGAATGAGCGGATAGAAAATAAAAATGGCAAACAGCAGCAGCGCAGGCGCATACATGATATTTAATGCAGCCGGCGATTTGAGGATGTGATGCTTAGGAGTTCGTTTTTCTCCAAATTTCATGAGATCCCATCTTTCTGTTATGGGAACAGCCCGCAGTGACATCCCGGTCAAACTGCGGGCGATTCGGTTTCCCTTTATTTCACTGCCCGGAGACGATCAAATTCTTTTTTCATATTTTCGGAATATTGTCTAGGCGTGATGGCACCGGCCAGCATGTCCTGCCCGTTTTTGCACATCACGTCCCACATGCCATTAGGGAGATACTCCCTGTCAAAGTAAGGAATAACGGCAACATCCTTATACTTTTCGAAATCTTTGGTCAAACTGCCGGCATCAATGGCTACGCCTTTGATTCCCGGAGGAAGCGCTTGAGCTTTGGCTACTTTGGCTGCATTTTCAGGCTTGGCGTAATACGCAACGAATTTTTTGGCTGCTTCTTGGTTCGGCGAGTTTTTCCAAACGCCCCAAGTCGTTTTCTCGCCTCCTGCAAAAGTCACCTTATCGCCGGCAATTGCCGCTTGAATCGGCATTAAACCGCCTTTCACATTCGGATTCGTTTTCTTAGCTTCTTCAATTAAGAACGGACCGTAGATCCCGAAGGCGGCTTTCCCTTCTGCAAATGCTTTGGCGGAATCATCATATTTTGCAGTCAATACATCTTTGTTCAGGTAGCCTTTCTTTTGCATGTCCAGGAATAGCTGGGGCAGTTGGTCGAAATTTTTCCAATCAAAGGAGCCGTCTTTCAGCTCTTTGGAGTAATTTTTGTTCCCGCTGATAAAGTAGGAGCTTGCCATGAAGTCAAAAAATTGACCGATGGGCCAGCTGTCTGCGCCACCAATATGGATCGGGGTCACTTTACCCCCGCTTTTGGTCTTAATTTCCTCGCATGCCTTCAGCAGCTCCTCTACCGTTGTAGGCACCGCTATTCCGTATTGCCCAAGGATATCCGCATTATACACCGGACCTGATTTATCTTGATCGATCGGCAGCGCATACACTTTTCCTGCGGCATCCGTAACAGCCGGCTTGATGTTAGCGTCCAGCTGGCTTACCCAAGGCTGATCCTTCAAATCGGCCAAATAGTTTCCATAACGAATCTTTGACCAGCCATGCGTAGAGAAGACATCCGGTAAGGAGTTAGACGCCATTTTAATCTTCATAATATTTTCATACTCGGCGCCCGGTGCGCTAAACTCAACGTGGATCGTCGGATTTTCCTGTTCAAAACTTTTGGCGATGTCCTGCAGCACATTGGCCGGCTCACCGACGATGTTCGTTGCTACGGTTAATGTTATTTTCTTATCATTAGCAGCTTTGCCAGCTTCCGGCGTACCGGTAGCGACGCTCTCACCGCTATTTGTCGCGCTTCCGCATGCCGATAGCATGGAACCCGTAACGAGCATGACAGACAAAACAGTAAACATCTTTGACTTCTTCATATATATCCCCCTAATGACATCTTATATAGCTTTCTGAACTATACTAACCACATTCTATCAATTCTGATGACGCTTTCATATGAGCGAGATCAACACAAGAAGCGCTCTTTTCTACACATCAGCCCAAGAGCTGGACGAACAATTTTGAAGTTGACCATTTCCTTTTCAATCTATATCCTGTTGATAAAGGAGTGGTTCTATGACGTTCTTCCATACGCTGCGTTTTAAATTAATCGGCATCTACTTACTAACGATCGTTACCCCCTTTATCATACTAGCCTTTATTTCGCCTTACTTCGCTCAAAGCCTGATTACCAAAGAAACGGAGAAATTAACCGGCGGCATCGTAAACTCCTTATCCCGAAACATCGAAACGTATTTGGACGACCTTGAACGGTTAACTTCCTCTCCCTATCTGAACGACAATGTGCTGCAAGCCTTGAAATTAAAAGCCAGCAACCGTTATGAAAGCGCTGACGCTTATACCCGATTGCAAACGGACCGTGCATTGACCTCAACGCTGCCCAATTTTTTAATTAATACTAGAAACGATATCTTATCCACCATTACGATTACGAATAACGACGTTTTTTTAACAACAAGACTCAATTTGTCCGGACTTGTGCCTAACTTTCCTTTTAGAGAACAAGACTGGTACAACAAAGCGATTGAGGCCGACGGCAAAGCCGCCTTTATCAGCTCGCATCCTCAAAATTATATATCCAATTCCAAAGCTTCCGAGGTTTTCTCTGTCGCAAGACTCATTAAAGATCCGGATTCCAGACAACCTTTGGCGGTTATTCTGGCCGATGCCGATACAAGGGTTCTAGAGAAAATAACGAATGACACTACCTTCAATGTGAGCTCGATTATCGTCATTTTGGACGAGAACAAGCGCATCATCTATGCCAATAACTTTGTGCCGGATGACGTCAAACAGCAATTGGAAAACAGCCGGGATCTGGATTCCATTAACACCCCTAACTATGTAACCGTCTCCAATAAGCTTACTACTTCGAATTGGAACGTTGTTGTTTTATTAACAAGAGCTGAGGTAAAATCTAAGGTTAGATGGATTTATAATATCGCCGTGCTTCTGTCGATTGGTGGACTTTTCGTAACCTTCTTTGTTTTTCACTATTTTTCACGCTGGATCGTAACACCGTTCAAACGAATGATTGAGATTATGAGAGAAGTAAAGAAAGGGAATTTGCAAGCAAGGTTTACCGTCAAGAGCAAGGACGAGATTGGACAGTTGGGCGATTCCTTCAACAAAATGATCAATCAGCTTGACGACTTGATCAACCGTGAATATAAAGCGGTATTAGCTCAGCGGAACGCGGAATATCACGCACTGCAATCGCAAATTCAACCTCATTTTTTATACAACACCTTAAACGGCATTATTGGGCTCAACCGGGCCGGGGAAACCAAGAAACTTGAATCCTCCGTCTTATCGCTAAGCGGGATGCTTCGCTACATTTTGGAAGGTAAACAACTGGCCTCTTTTAAAGAGGAGTTTGAGTTTTTGCAAAAATATGCGATGCTTCAACAGCTTAGGTTCGAAGAACGATTGTTCATGACATTTGAGTTGGACGATTCCGTAGCTTCCTTCCATATTCCGAAGCTGCTGCTCCAGCCCATTGTGGAAAATGCCATTATCCATGGTGTGGAGCCGTGCGATGAACCGTGTGAAGTCAGCGTATCGGCGAAGACGATACAGGTCGATGAGAATTACTTTATACTTGTGGAAATTAAGGATAACGGCGTAGGATTTCAAACCAAATCTTCCCATTCAAAGCAGCACATCGGCATCTCTAACGTCAGATCACGACTGCTTATGTCTAATGAAAAAGCGGAAATGACAGTTACCAGTTCCCCCGGTGCGGGAACGACGGTCGTGATCCGGATACCGCTGAAGGAGCGAAGGCTATGAATATCATAATTGCCGATGACGAACGACTGATTCGTTCAAGTTTATCCAGCATGTTGGACGAATTGGAGATCCAGGTTCATGTCGTGGGAGAAGCTAAAAATGGCGAGGAACTCGTGGAACTCGTCGAGCGATTGGCACCCGACCTTGTATTTGTCGATATCAGAATGCCGAAACTGACTGGCTTGGATGCGATCAAAAAAGTGAAGGATACAGCCCCATCTACGCAATGGGTCATCTTGAGCGGCTTTGCAGATTTCGAATACGCACGGGAAGCGCTTCAGTTAGGTGTACAAGATTATCTCCTTAAACCGGTAACTCCCGAGGAATTACATAGTTGCGTAAGTAAAATGTACCGTGTTTTTAAAGAGGATATGGCGGCAGCCAACCGCGTTTTCGAACACGAAGTCATCTTATTCGTTAACGGAAGCCGGTCTGTCCATGATTTTAACGATGATCCGAACTTTAAATATTTGGGATATATTTTTTATTTTGACAGTTATCTGACAGAAAAAGAAAAAGTACATATCCGAACACAGTTCATTAACCGAATGCAGGATCAATTGGACGGCTTATTGAGCAGTAGAACGATAAGATTCAGCTTTGCAACTTTACAGAACGGTAATTTCGCCGTTATTATCGCTTGGAATTCCGACCCGCATTCCGATGGGGAGAAAGTTAAAACAGAGATGGAAAACGAGATTGAACAAACCGTTAATCTGTACAGCAACGATACCTTTCTTACAACCGCTTTCAAAACCGGGTCCTGCTCAGATTTGCAGCAAATCACCGATCACTTCAGAACTTTCGACAGGCTATCGATGCTGCGAAGTATAGTAACAAATCGCGTAGTTCCCCTTTCTGGCTTAAACCATTTGGAGAAACAGAGCGGATTGTTGAATGTGGCCTACCGCCTTGAAACGATGTACAAGTTTATTCAGGAAAAGGATTTTTTCAACTATTCAAAGGAACATGCGCTTTTCAGGAAAGGGCTTTCTGAAAATGGCGTGCAGACCACTGTGATTAGCGCTGTTTCTAACTTTTTGAACGTTTCCATTAATTTCAAGATTCCTTCCGGCTCTAGCCAGAATGAATGGTTGGCAGCCTTGATTAGCCATGTAGAGAATATGCTCAGGGAAAGCCCTGGCGAAGAACGGCTGCAAGGAGATTGGATTCAACAAGTTATTTATTATGTGAACGAGAATTATATGAAAGAAATCAGCATCGGGCAAATGGCCGGCGAGTTTCATGTAACTCCGAATTATCTGAGTTCGCTATTTCATAAAAAACACGGCACGACCTTTGTGAAATTTCTAACAGAGACACGGATGCTCAAAGCGAAAGAGCTCCTCTTAAAAAATCCAACGATGAAGGTACAGCAAGTGGCTGAAGATGTGGGTTATTTAAGCACACGTCATTTCACGAAATTGTTTGTTGAATATTTTGGCTGCTATCCTTCTGAGGTGAATAAGAAGAAATAAGCATTTAAAAAGCCAAGGGGCTGGGGCTGTCATTCGAACAGACCGAGTGTCCTTGGCTCTTGCTTTTATTTAAATTCAAAGCATGCGCATCAACTATAGCCCTTCTTCATTCTGAATTTCTTGAAGAATGTCTGCAATTACGCCTTCTTTCCCCTCTACAAGTTCTCTTTTAAACCACGAGATGCATTCTTCTGAAAGGTTTTTGTGTTCATTTTTCAAGAACGAATTCACCCATGCGAAAACCTGTTTCGTTTCGGTTATACCCATGTAGAACATCGGACGAATAGCTATTTTCAAAAGCGCTCGATCTAGATTCGGACGCGCGGAGACGATCACAGGGATGACTTCTAAAAAACCGTCCGCAGCTGCTTTACAATTGTAACTTGGTATCCAGTTTCCGACCATTTCGACAATTTGGTCATCTTCAAATTCACACGAGCCTGCTTTAATGCTATCTAGCAAATTGCAAATGTCTTCCCAAGTTATTTTTGTCAAAGTGGCCTCCTTCAATTTCATCGTTAGCCTTATTGAGTTCTCGCTTTCCGTTATTTAAGGAATAGCTTCCGCGGCATATTACTCCTGTTGTTCTACTAGTTTTCCCGTTAGCAGAACGGGTTATATTACCGTCACCTTCTACGTTACATCTTGAACTTTATCAACTCGTAAAATCAGGAAGTTCGAGGCTGATCTTGTTTAATTTTTGGATTGAATATTATTTTATAAATATTAGAATAAAATAACCAAAGGAATACTAATCCTATCAAAAAGCCAATAATATTTAATATGATATCATCAATATCAAAGACTCGATGCGCATAATATAATTGGATTATCTCAATGATAACAGTCGATAAAAAAGCCAAAATAAAAGAAACAATAAAATTATATACTGCTTTCTTTAAAAGTGGCATCATAATAATCGGAACTAAAAAACCAAAAGGTACAAATAAAAGAACGTTACCGAATACATTTTTTAGTACATACTCAATACTTTGAGATTCCATAATACCAATAATTGAAGGAGTCAGTTTATAAATCGGCTCCCCTCTATAATCACTCATGACATGATTTGAAAACAAAGTAAGATATAAGAGAGAAAACATATATAGCGCTAATATAATAACTACTGAAATATAACTCTTGTTCAAATGAAATTCCTCGCCTTTACTTTTAATTTTAATTAAAAAAACTAGAAAGCAACAGAGATATTGAGAACTCTTTGCTTTCTAGTAAATTGTACAGTTTAATTGCTTACTGTGCCACTTCCACTAATATCACCGTCATAAATTTCACTTCCATTCACAAATTCAGACCAAGTAATACTTGGTTTAGTCATCTTAAAATATATTGTACCAGATGGGACATTATTCCATGTCCCTACTAGAGAACCGCTTGTTACGTTATATTTTATGGAACCCATACTATTTCCATTTGCATAAAGAGTAATATGATAGTAATTATAGCTTGAGCCTGTCCAATCCTTGTCGCTTGTATCATCCCAAGATACGCTTGTAGTTGTTATTTTTACAGTCGAATTGCTATTAGTGATTGACTGAGAAATTAAACTTGAATCAAAGTTAAATGTAAAATTATACGGGATACTTTCACTCAACGCCGAAAAAGTTTTTGATTCTGCAGCAAAAATAGGTTTTGCCTCACCAATTACATTTAGATTAATTGAATCTATCGTATTATCTTGAGATTGTTCATAAGTCTGAATTACATTAGTTTGACTAATTGGAACTTCTTTTGCAAAACTTACAGGAATAGACAGCATAGCTAACATCGAACTAATTGCTAGAGATAGAACAATTTTTTTCAAAGTGCAACCTTCTTTCTGATTTTATTTGTAATAACATGGAAATACAACTGTTTTATCCTCCTTTTGTTTATTTCCCTTTTTTATACTGCATTTATTTCCGTATATTAGTCAATAGTTTTCCAATATTTTGTAAAATTTTTAAATGTATCCTCTTGCTATTAGTCTCTCAAAACTAATCGTACAGTTTGGATTGATATAGTACAGATACGGTATAGTTGTGCTAAAAAAGAGAATTCATATATGTATCCAATGAAACACCTGTCCGCTTAGCCGTAGAATACGAAAAACCGTCAGGTTCCTCCTGACGGTCATTTTAGGTATAGCGAACATTCGTAATTTTGTAATCGTGCTCACGTTATTTACTGGCCGATACTTCAATTAGAAGAACGCCCCTCAACTATAGTTCTCCGCTCCTCAGTTCTTACGAGCCTACTTTTTTGCTGCCTTCCGTGGTATATTACTCCTGTTGTTCTACTAAAGTTTACCGTTAGCGAAACAGGTTATATCACAGTTAAAATTTGATTTTTATGATGATTATCGTGATCGTTGAACTCATGAATGATGTAAAGCAGTGAATACGGTGTGCCAGTGTGCGGGCAAGTTTCTACGCCGTTCGCGGTTACATGTTTATCAGCAAGGTCGGGATTAGCTAATAAAATGTCAACCAGCCCAAGACGAGTTTGCTTAAATTCATCAAGCAGGCGATCTTTTGTAATTCCGGATCTGGCATAGTTATACGCTATTTCATTGAACGAATCAAAATCCGGAAAAACCATTCCTTGACCTTTTTTAATGGCTGGAATGATCGTAGAGATGAGGTAAGTATCCCAATTTTTAAGATGCGAAATAATTTCTCCTACCGATGCTTTATTTTCGGCAATAGGTTGCAACCAAATGCTCTCGTGTACTTCATGTAAGGTATCCGTCCATTCTGTAAACTCTTTATACCGAAGAATCGTACTATTACCCAGGCTAATCA
Organism: Paenibacillus sp. FW126-R14; assembly: GCF_058789495.1. Taxonomy (NCBI): domain Bacteria; kingdom Bacillati; phylum Bacillota; class Bacilli; order Caryophanales; family Paenibacillaceae; genus Paenibacillus; species Paenibacillus sp. FW126-R14. Next base: position 206,209 of record NZ_JBYTBS010000004.1, read on the forward strand.
TATTAGAACCTCCAATTATCGTATCTATCAAAAAGAGACCCCCAACAACAGGTTGAAGGCCTCCGTTATTTGCAAATCATGAAAGCGTACGAACCGGCGATCCGGCTAAATAAGCTTGGATATCTTCTACCACGTCTCTGTAAAAAGCCTCATAATTCGCTTCCGATACATAGCCGATATGCGGCGTAGTGAGAAGATTCGGAAGCGACCGGTAGATATCGTCTTTCGGCAGCGGTTCTACCTCGAACACATCTACCGCGGCGCCTGCGATCCAGTTGTTCTGCAGAGCCTCGGCAAGTGCAGCTTGATCCACGATCGGAGCGCGGGACGTGTTGATCAGATAGGCCGATGGACGCATACGCTTGAGCTCGGCGGCACCAATCAGCCCTCTTGTCCGCTCGCTTAATACGAGATGAATGGACACGAACTCGCTGCTCTCCAGAAGCTCCTCCTTGGAAGAAGCTAATTTCACTCCAACCTCGTCGGCCCGCTCCTTCGTTAAATTCTGGCTCCACGCCACGACATCCATGCCGAACGCCTGGCCAAATTTGGCGATCTTGCTGCCCAATTTGCCGAGCCCCAGTACGCCAAGCGTCTTACCGTACAAATCCATCCCAATCGTGCTCTGCCATTGACCGCTGCGGATTGCGTTGTGCTCCGCCACGATGTTTCGGGCAAGCCCCAATATCAAAGCCCACGTGAGCTCGGCGGTTGCATTGCCTGCACCTCCCGTGCCGCAAACGATCACGCCTTGCGAAGCGGCTGCCGCCAGGTCAATCGACGCATTGCGCATGCCTGTTGTAATTAGCAGCTTCAAATTGGGAAGCCTGGCAAGCAGAGATGCGCGGAAAGGTGTCCGTTCACGCATGATCACAACAATTTCGCAGTCGGCAATCTGTTCGACCAGCTCATCCAGTTGATCGATATGCCGATCGATGCTCTTCACTTCTACTTTGTCCATAATCGGCGACCAATCCACGGCAGTCAGCGCCACCTGCTGGTAGTCGTCTAATATCGCACAGCGTAACTTCATCACAACTTTGCCTCCTTCATCGTTCTCCCTCTTTTATCAATTGAGAGGTTCTGGAACCCGCATGTCTTTTTCCATAATAAAATCATCCATGACAAATCCATTCCCGATATCTGCAACTTGTTCCCGTACGGTTCGGAAGCCTTTTTTCTCATAAATCGCAATACTGGATTCGTTATGGCGATTGACCGTCAGCCAAATATGGCTTAGGTTTCGGTCTTTACACAGCTGCTCCAGGAATGCAAAAGCTTGACTGGCATAACTGCGTCCCCGGTGCTCCTTGCCGATATAAAACTTGCTCAAGAAAAGCTTCCCCGCTTCTTGTTTAGCTGACATATAGCCGACTGTCGAGCCATCGTGACGGATCAAATAATACTCGTAGCCCTGATGATCGATTTGATCCGTAATTGCCGGAACCGACTGGAATTTGCCGATCATGTAATCTATCTGCTCTAGTGTAATTAGAGATACATAATATTCGCGCCATATTTCTGCCGCCAATCGAGCTGCCTCTGCGATTTCCTCCGCAGTATTCACGCGTTGAAACATTAAACTCATGACAAGTGCCCGCCTCTCCTGAAACTCTCATCCCATACATGTTTACAATTAGCTCAAATATTTTCCCGTAATCGACTGCTCCGCATGGATGATCTGCGAGGGTGTACCCTCGAACACGACTTGGCCGCCTTTGCTGCCTCCATCCGGCCCCATATCGATAATCCAATCACCTTGGCTGATCACATCGAGGTTGTGCTCAATGACGATCACCGTATTGCCGGCATCCACGAGGCGGTTCATGATCTCCAGAAGGTGACCGATATCTGACATATGCAGGCCGGTCGTCGGCTCGTCCATCACGTAGATGCTGCCCTTCTTATGCAGCTCGCTTGCCAGCTTGATGCGCTGGCATTCTCCGCCTGAGAGCGTACTTAGCGGCTGGCCGAGCGTAATATAGTTCAGCCCCACATCGCTCATCGCCTGAAGCTTGCGCACAACCTCTTTTAGCTCAAAAAATTCCAAGGCCTGCTCCACCGTCATCTCCAGCACTTCTGCAATTGACTTGCCGTTCAGCTTGTAGGCGAGCACCTCTTCCTTGAACCGTTTGCCTCCGCATACTTCACAAGGGAGCTTCACGCTGTCGAGGTACGCAAGGTCTGTATACACAACACCAAGCCCTTGGCAGTTCTCGCATGCCCCTTTGGAGTTGAAGCTGAACAAGCCCTGGTTAACCTTGTTGGCTGAAGCAAACGCCTTGCGCACATCATCCATAATGCCCGTATAGGTCGCGGGATTCGAGCGCGTTGACACGCCTACCGCCGATTGGTCGATAACAATCGCATCCGGGTGCTGGCTGAGAAATACGTCGTTAATCAGCGTACTCTTGCCCGATCCGGCGACACCAGTTACTACTGTCAGCACGGCGGTTGGAATATCCACACTCACATTCTGAAGGTTGTGCAGGTTGGCATCCTTGATAGACAGCTTGCCGGAAGGCTGCCTGCAGCCGTGCTTCAGCTGGAGCGCCCGCTTCATATGAGTGCCTGTCAGCGTACCTGCCTCCAGCAGGCCTTGGAAGCTTCCTTCATAGACAATGTTGCCGCCGCGGCTGCCGGCGTGAGGCCCAACATCGACAATATGATCAGCCAACTTGATCACATCGGGATCATGCTCGACGACGATTACGGTATTGCCCTTATCGCGCAGCTTCTGAAGCAATCGATTTAGCCGGTGTACGTCACGGGGGTGCAAGCCAACGCTAGGCTCATCGAAGATATAAGTGACATCGACCAGACTGCCGCTCAGATGCTTCACCATCTTGACTCGCTGCGACTCGCCGCCGGATAATGTATCCGTCTCACGGTCCAGCGTTAAGTAGTCAAGACCGATATCCACCAGATGCTGCAGCCGCTCCGCCAGCGACTTGACGACCGGCGCAGCAACCGGGTCGTCAATCTCCCGAATGATGCGGATGAGCTGTCCAACCTCCATGGAGGACAGCTGAGCGATGTTGAGTCCATTGATCCTGCAGCCCAGCGCAGCCTGACTAAGCCTCGCGCCGCGGCAGCTGGAGCAGGGTCCCTCTGTCATGAACGGCGCAACAGCTTGTTGTGTGCGCTCGGACTTGGTTTTTACATCCTGCTTGATGTACTTGTTAGTGAACTTCTCGATGACGCCTTCTACGGTAATGTTCACTGCCTTCCCCGCGAACTGCATCTCCACTTTTCTCGCCTTGCCATACAGCAATTGCTCCAGCTCGTCATGGGAATAATCGTTCAGCTTCTTGTCGGGATCGAAGAACCCCGACTGCACGAGCATCGACGAGTCCATGCTGTTCACCGCATAGCCCGGCAGCAAGATGGCCCCTTCATTCAACGACTTTGACTTGTCGAGCGCCTTGCTCATATCGACGCCAAGCCTGCGGCCGATCCCGTTGCATTCGGGACACATGCCTAGAGGGTCGTTAAAAGAGAACATGTTCGCTTGTCCAACATAAGGCTGGCCCACTCGGGAAAAAAGCAGACGGAGAATGGGAGAGATATCGGTAATCGTTCCCATCGTGGAATGAGAACCGCCGCCAAGCCGCTTCTGATCCACAACAACAGACATGCTCAGGTTCTCTATCGCATCTGCATCCGGCTGTGGAAAACGCGGCAGAAAGCTGCGGACGAACATGCTGAAATTTTCGTTCAGCAGGCGCTGGGATTCGGCGGCGATCGTATCGAACACAATCGATGATTTGCCTGATCCGGAAACCCCAGTAAAGATCGTGATTTTGCGCTTAGGAATGCGCAAGGATACGTTCTTGAGATTATTTTCCCTTGCAGCCGAAATTACGATATACTCCTGATTAGATTCACTCATGCTTAACATCCTTTCGATCGAGTTAATTTCTGCCTATCTTCACATTGTACCATTCATCCGTCCTACGAAGAAGAACACCGTTAGGTGCGCTGTAAATATAATTAAAAATTTCCACATACTAACTGTCAATCCGTTAATATTATCAAATTTTATTTATACACTGTTTATATTCAGTTTAAAGTTGCACGTTATCATGACCCTATAAACTTTGATTTGGAGGAACTACCATGGAGCTTCAATCCAGAAACACCTATGAGCCGAACAATGGCGATTTGGCCGTCGAGGCACTCGGGCTGGTCAAAACGTTTGGCGATAACCGCGCAGTGGACGGTGTAAATTTGAATGTACGCGCCGGCTCCATCTACGGCGTGCTTGGCCCTAACGGCGCAGGCAAAACAACCACGATTCGCATGCTCGCCACACTGCTTCGTCCGGATAGCGGATCGGCCAAAATTTTCGGGCACGACGTCGAAAAGGAATCGCAAATCGTACGCCAATTGATCGGCGTCACGGGGCAATACGCTTCGGTTGACGAATCGCTCAGCGCAACGGAAAATCTCATCATCTTCTCCCGGCTGCTCGGACTGGGACGGGCGGAATCCAAGCGCAAAGCCGCGGAGCTGCTTGAAGAGTTCGGATTGACGGAGGCCGCAAAGCGTCCGCTCAAAAATTTCTCCGGCGGAATGCGCCGCCGGCTGGATTTGGCGGCGAGTCTGATTGCACAGCCGCCGCTCATTTTCCTTGACGAGCCGACGACCGGACTCGATCCGCGCACGCGCTCGCAAATGTGGGACACGATCAGAAGGCTCGTGAACACAGGCTCTACGGTGCTGCTCACCACGCAGTACCTTGAAGAGGCCGATCAGCTCGCTGATCGCATTGCGGTCATCGACCGCGGCCATGTCGTCGCAGAAGGCACCGTCGACGAGTTGAAAGCCTCCGTCGGCACTTCGTCCCTGCACCTGCGCTTGGAAAACCCGCTAGATATCGAGAGTGCGCGCGAAACGATTGAGCACGTGCTGAAAGTGCCGTCTACGGTCACAGCGGAAGCGGCTAAAATCACGGCTCCGATGACCAATGCCGACCTGGTGACGGATCTGCTGATCTCCTTGCGCGAAAAAGGCATCAAGCTTTCCGAGATGAGCGTCCAAAAGCCGACGCTGGACGAAGTCTTTTTAACGATCACAGGCCATGGGGTAAACCATAGCACCTCCGGCGCTACTGAAGAATCGAAAGAATTGGAGGCCGCAAAAGCATGAGCAATTATACGGCTAAAACAAGACATGCAAGACCGTTGAAAAACCATACGAGCTTCGGCCAAACGGTCCGGAACTCCCTCACGATGGCTTACCGGGGAATTCTAAAAATTCGTCGTACACCGGAGCAATTATTCGACGTGACGTTGCAGCCGATCATTTTTACCCTCATGTTCACCTATATTTTTGGCGGTGCGATCTCCGGCGATGTCGTTAGCTATTTACCGGTCATCATTCCGGGCATTCTCGTGCAAACGGTGATTACGACGTCCATCGTCACCGGGGTACAGCTGCGGGAGGACATGGATAAAGGGGTCTTCGACCGTTTTAAATCGCTGCCGATTGCCCGAATTGCTCCGCTCGCAGGAGCCTTGTTAGCCGATACGGTCAGGTATACGATTGCAACCGTACTCACGTTTACCATGGGCTATATCATGGGCTACCGGCCCGGCGGCGGCATTGAGCATGTTGCGCTCGCTGCGCTGCTCGTCATTTTCTGCTCCTGGGCCATCTCCTGGATCTTCGCATTTTTCGGTGTGATTTCTCGTACAGCATCCAGCGTTCAGGGAATTTCCATGCTTGTCCTTTTCCCGCTGACGTTCTTATCCAACGCTTTTGTACCTGTAAACACAATGCCGAATTGGCTGCAATTTTTCGTAAAAATCAACCCGATCTCGCATATTGTCACCGCCGTCCGTAACTTAACGAATACCGGAACGGTAGGTTCCGATCTCGTAATCTCCCTTATCGGGGCCATCGTTATCGTCGCGATCTTCGCGCCAATAACGGTTCGAGCGTACATGCGCCGCACCTAAAACACAAATCCCCTTGATCGTTGGGAATGCCAACAGCAAGGGGATTTCTTTATTTGCTCTCTAAGGTGTGGCGACACTCACAACCCCTTCGTTCATTCTTCATGAACGAAAATATGTTTCTTTTTTTCTTTCCTGTCTTCCACCATCCGGTTTCTGCTTCCTTTTCGATTTCCTGTTTCCGTTGATTCATCAATATCTCCATATCAAACCTATTCACGTTCATAACACCTCTCTTTGTTTTAGATTTGAGGACGATCAACCATCAGCCATTTTGTTTGACAAGCAATTCTTTATAGTAGCCGTTTGATTCCAGCAATTCTGTATGGATTCCCTTTTCGATAATCGTGCCATTTTTGAGAACAAGAATCTGATCGGCATGCAGCACGGTTGAGAGCCTGTGGGCAACCATAATAATCGTTTTCTCACGATCAATTTGGTGAATCGATGTTTGAACGAGGCTTTCGCTTTCGTTATCAAGCGCACTCGTCGCTTCGTCCAGTAAGATAATAGATGGATTTTTTAAAAAGACACGGGCAAGCGCAATCCGCTGCCTCTGACCGCCCGATAGTTTGACGCCTCTTTCGCCAATTTCCGTCTCATAGCCATTAGGCAGTCCGGCAATAAAATCGTGGGCATACGCTTTTTTCGCCGCAGCTATAATTTCATCTTCCGCAGCATCAAGCTTGGCGATTTTAATGTTATCCATGACGGAAGAACTGTATAGAAAGCTATCCTGCGAAACGACTCCCATTTGCTCCCTAAGACTAAAAAGGGAATAATTTTTTATATTCACGCCATCGATCAGAACTTCGCCGCGATCCACATCGTAGAGCCGGGTCAGCAGCTGCAGCACTGTACTTTTGCCCCCGCCGCTGCCTCCCACAAACGCATAAGTTTTGCCTTTTTCGAGGGTAAAAGAGATATCTTTAAGCACATCGCTTTTTCCGTCGTATGCGAAGGAAACTTGATCGAACCGGATTGAATCGCGGAACGATGCCAGATGAACCGGTTGATCGATGTCTTTAATGGCTGACGGCGTAGCGAAGAAATCGAACACTCTTTGCAAAGCCACACTTCCTTCCGCAATCGTCGGAAACGCTTGAACCAAAGCTGTAACGGGACTTTTCATCCGATCCACATACGCGAAGAAAGCAATCAAGCTCCCAAGCGTTAAACTGCCGTCGATGACATACAAACTGCCGATGGCCACGACAATGAAAGGAGTTACATCGCTTAGAACGTTTACGGAAGCTAACGAAATCGCATTGAGTACGGCTTGCTTATCCGTAATTGTTTCATACCGATCCAAGTGCTGATCCAGCTCTTCGGCATCCTTCTTTTCGGAGGAGAACAGGTTGGATAAGAAGGAGCCTTGGATTTTCTCCATAATAAAGCCGCTAAGAACGGAGCGGTAATTCAGCATGGATCGCGTCGTTTGTTTCAGCCTCTTAGAAAGCAAATGTGCCAGCGCAAATTGAATGCCGGTCAGCAGCACGGAAAGCAGCGTCAATTTCACGTTCAGAGTAAGCATCACGCCAATCACAAAAACCAATACAATCGTTTCAATCCAAACATTAGAGAAAACGGCTGTCATGAACCCTCGAATCCTTTCGATATCATCGAAAAACCGGGTTCCGATTTCTCCGCTTTTATGATCCGCGAAATATTTGGCATCCAAGGTGTGAACTTTATGGAAGGCGTCTTTGCGAAGCGCTTTGATCACATTGTTATTGCCCTTATGCATGAAAAACTGTCTCACATACTCCATCGGCGCGCGGATTATCAAAAAGACAGCGACCATCATAACCGCAATGACTATTAACTGCGCGATTTTGTCCGTGCGGGATAAGGTTTCATTTTGAAGAAGATTATCGAACAAATATCTGAAAACGAGCGGAATCGTGAGCGGGATTAGAAAACGAAATAAGCTGCCGACAAAGCCCAGAATGTATAGCTTCTTTTCTTTATTTACATAAGGCAAAAAACTTTTGAATGTACTCAAACGAAAAGCCTCCTTTACACGTCTGCGATGTTTCAGGTATCCGGCACATCCGGCCGTTTCCCCGTCTGAAAAATACCCTCCCGCAGGATTCACGTCCTCCTATAAGGCAGACCCAGCTGCCAGTTGTTTGTTATGAGACCATCATATACCCGCTTCGAACCTCCAAACGCGCAAAAGATGCACCGTCCCCGCGCAATTATTTGCGTCTTCGCGCAATTGTCACCTCGTCCCGACCGGCGGCATGTACCTAAAAATGCAAACAAAAAATGACGCCGCAATCGACGTCATTTCCACAATCATTCAATATAAGTCCTCAGTCGGTAAAATCCCCAGACTCTTGGCTTTTTTAATCACCTCAACACGCGAGCTCGCCTGCAGCTTCTGGAAAAGCTCCGTCAAGCTGTACTCGAGTGAACGCTGGCTGATCAGCAGCGCTTGTGAAATCTCCTTGTTGCTCTTTCCCTTCGCAAGCTCGCGCAGCAGCTTATCCTCCTCCTGCGTAATGGTCGTTTCCTCCCGCCCCTTCTCGCCCTGGACCACGATTTCCTGTCGTCTGAGCTGCTTCAGCAGAAACATCGGAACGATAGCTTCCTTCCTCGCGGCGCAGCGGATCGCTTGGATGAGCTGCTCTCTCGTGGACGTTTTGGCGATGAATCCGGACACGCCCGATTCCATCAATAAATTAAAATGCGGTGCGATCTCAAACCCCGAATAGATGAGGATGACTGCGTCGGGAACATAATCAAGTATTTTTCTCGCAAGATCTGCGCCATTGATACTCGGCATATAGAGGTCGAAAAGCATAACATCGAATTTCTTGAGACGCACGATATCAGGGACGCAGTATACATCCGTTTCGATCGTAACCTTCATGCCCGGCTCGGATTCTATCAACATCTTCGTCCCTTCCACGACCGAACGATGATCATCCACCAATAAAATTTCCATAACCCTCACCTATACGCTAATTTTTTGGAAAAGAAATCATGACCTGAACACCTTGCTGCGGTGCCGACTGAAACTCGATCTTCCCCTCCAGACTGAGCACGCGCTTCTCCATGCCGGCAAGACCCATATGCTGGAAAGACCCATCGAACGCAGATAAGTCCATGCCGATGCCATCGTCGGAATAAGTAAAATGCATACGGTTCCCATTTTCGCTCAATGACATTGTGACCTTCTCCGCCTTCGAATGCTTGGATGCGTTATTGAGCAATTCTTGAACGATCCGGTATATGCCGAGTATTTGTTCTTCGCTCAAGCCTTCCGATTGCTGCCCGGCATTGAATTCAATCTCGTAATTGGCGAACATCCTCGTATATGCGAACAGGCTTTTGAGAGATTCGACCAGTCCCATTTTCAAAAGAAAAGGCGGGCGAAGCTCGTTGCAGGTAATGCGGATTTGATGGATCGCATCGAGCAGCCCCTCTTCGATCTGCTTCAGCTCCCCCTGCGCCTCCGTACCGAACATGCCGTCGGAGCGCAGCGACTCCAGCCTGCGGTACCAGATAATCAGATCCTGCAGGACGGAATCGTGCAAATCGCTCGACAAAGCGAACCGCTCCTTCTCCGACAGCTTGAACAAGAGTCGCAGCATCCACTTCGGCGTCTGACTCGTTGTTACCAGATCCTCCAGCCGCTTCATGAGGTCTTCGATCAGACGAAGATTATCGTAAAGCAGCGTTACATAGCGGACGGCGGTCTCGAGCCACTGATTCTCAATCGGCAGGAAGGCATTCCTTGCAGCGATCCGCAAGTAAACGGGATGCTTTTTCTCACCGATCGGAATCCAGGTGTCCTTCGCGTCCATCGCGGCAGCCTCCTGGCCATGCGGCACTTCCTCAATCGAAGCGTCACTCACCTGCAGAACAGCAAGGACCTCCTCAAGAAGACGATGCTCGAGCTCCGATACCTTCATCACATTCGCCAGGTCGTTCGAAAGGCCATTCAATCTTTGCTGCAGAAATTTGTGCCGCTCTTCACTCTGGACAAGCTCCTGTTCCTCAAACTTTCTTCGCGTAATATCCTTGACGATCCCGTGAATCCCGTTCAAGCTGCCGGATAAGTAGATCGGCACGAACGTAATACTGGCAATCCGCTGCCCGTGATGGCTTAAGAGGCGGCATTCCAAATCCCGCGGCTTGCCTTGCTGCATAACCTCAAGGATAGCTTCGTAGATTTGCGGATGATCCTCATCATAGATCGTTCCCAGAAAGCAGCGGCCCTTCAGCTGCGATAGCGGGGCCCCGATAATATTTTCAAACGACCGGTTCGCATTCACAAAGTAAAAGCCGTTCAGTTCAATGGAGAAAACGCCATCCAAATTGTTCTCGAACAAAGACTTGTATCTCTGCTCGCTTTCCTCAAGCGCCAGCTCCGAACGCATTTTATCTGTAATATCAAGCAATAAACCGTTCAGACGTTCAACGACCCCAGCATGATTCTTCCATGGATGGATGATCAGCTCCCCCCATCTGATTTCTCCCTCCACATGGATGTAACGAATGGCTTGGCGGATTGAAAGGCCTTCATCCAGCTTGCTTTTGACCTCCCCCATAAGAATTACGTTGTCATCGGGGTGGATATGATCGTGCAGCCGTATCGGGTTGTTCATGATTTCTTTGCGAGGGATGCCCGAAATGGCCTCGATGCTCTCCGAGCAAAAGGAATATCTTCTAAAATCCTTATCCGTTGACCATACAGCCGCATTGACACTATTCAAAATGTTCTCCAAGAGTTCCTCGGATTCCTTGCGCCCGGAAATATCTCTGGCTACGGCCACAACGTACTTAACTTCACCGCTGCCGTCCAGCACAATCCTCACACTTGCTTCGATATGAACCAAATAACCTTCTTTATGAATCAGCCGATACGCGAGTTGTGTCGATTGCTTGGCCTGTACGGCATTCTGATGAACGGATCGTACCCGCTCCCGATCCTCGGGGTGGATGATATCGAAAGCATCGAAACCCTCATACTCATGTACGTGATACCCGCTTAATGTGAGAATGGAAGGAGACACGTAATGGACGATAGCTTGATGATCTACCAGCACAATCGTATCCGAGGTGTTCTCTGCGATAATCCGGTACCTGGCCTCCAGCTCCCAAGCTTCTGAATCTTCCTTGACTACTACGGAGTAAGCGACAGTCTCATCGTTCTCATTCACAATCGGTATCCTTTGGACTGCCGCCTTCACAGGGGGGACATTTACCTTTCCGTAGGTGGCCTCGTAAGCCTTATTGCCCCAAAGAAATCGCTCATGCAGGTCAATCACATACACGGGATCCGGCAAGTTCAGCAGCCACTGCCGTGCTCCCTTGATCACATCCTCAAATGCGCCCATGATGTTCTCCTTCTAAACTAATGAATTGGATACCCTCATTATAGCGGATTCCCGCTCATCCAATCGCGCAAAAAAATAGGGATGGCCCGCAAAATTTCAACGGTAATTAGGTAAGGAACAACATACCAATGACAGTTTGGACGATAAGTCTTAAAATTTTAGTAGAGTTGAAATTCATATTTTCATCTATGCTGACTTCATAGACTCACGCTGGAAGGGATGAAAGGATGAAAACTAAGAAACTTGTTATTGTCGCTATCATTCTGATCTTATTTTCCAATTGGAATTATGTTTATGCAGCAGATACTCCGGAACAGAGCGCCCAAGATTTAATCGCAACCTATAATCAACGTTTACAAGTGATCCAAAACTTAAGCAGTGAGCAAACGGAGATTCAAGGCCAGCTCGCATCGATTAACCGGCAAGTTTTTGAATACGATAAATTGGCTGCCGAGCTGCAGCCTCAGATCGATCAAGTGAAGAGCCAAACGGAGTCCTTGCAGAAAAATATAGCCGATGTTCAAAAAGATATTGACGCCCGCGATCTCCTGCTCAAAAATCGGGTAAATTATATGTATACGAGCGGAAATTTGTCTGCTTCTTATATGGATGTGCTTTTAGGCTCTTCCAGTTTTAGCGATTTCATAAACCGGATCAGCATGTTAATTATGATTCTCGGCCAAGATAAGCAAATTATCGATACGAAAACAGATGATAAAACCAATTTGACTAAAATGAAGGAAGAACTGGACCAGCAGCAGTCTTTACTAGTCGCCCAGCAAAATACGCTAAATGCTGCAAAAGCCGATCAAGAAAAAAAGGTCGGGGAACGTCTTGCTTTATTAAAGCAGCTGCAGCAGCAAAGCCAGAGTGAAGTTGACATGGCTCAGAAAGATGTGGAAAATTTATCGCTCGTCGATTCCCAGCTTGCACCCGAAGTGAAAGAACAGCTGAAGGCTGCCCTGGAAAAAGAAATTCAGAGCGACGGCACGTGGGTATGGCCGGTCCCCTCTTCCCATACCATCACTTCGGACTTTGGCCCCCGCGGCGAGGAATTCCACGCTGGAATCGATATCGGAGCGCCTATTGGTACTTCCATTGTCGCGGTTGATAACGGAATTGTGCTCTACGCAGGGAAAGCCAACGGGTTCGGCAACTGGGTCGTCATTAAACATCCCAATGGGTTAATGAGTGTGTATGGCCATATGTACGGAGATGGCATCTATGTATCCGTGGGCCAAGAAGTGCAGCGCGGCCAAGTCATCGCAGTTGTCGGCAATGACGGTCAGTCGACAGGACCTCATCTGCATTTTGCCGTGGCAGCAGGCATTACCGGCAATCAAATGAACTACATCGATCCTCGCCCTTACTTGAATAATCAGTCTATGTAAAAAAACAGCGGCCAACTAAGACTTGAAAATAAGGTCTTAGTGGCCGCTTTTTCGATTGCGCTCTCGTCTCAGTTGACTTCGTAGTTTACGATGTTGTCACATCAGCGGAGGTTTGCGTTACCGGCTTCGTCATATTAGAAACGAAACGATTATGAACAATGGCATGTCCGGCTTGCGTACCCAGCCTCTGACCCAGGCTGTTTCCCAATATTCCTCCGACGACTGATCCAACAACAGTCCCCACACCAGGGAGAACCGTTGTCCCCAGCATCGCTCCGTATTCAATTCCGGCCATGACGCCGACTGCTCCTGTTACATTTCCCGCTGTTTTCACAGTAAATTCTTTTTTATCCATTTGTCCGTTTGATAAATTTTTCACATCTTGGATTTCGGATATGCCTCCAGAAATAAGACCTGCCCATAATGAACCGCCTTGTAACATAGTGATCGCTCCTTCATGTTCATTTCACACAGTAGAAATTGTGCCCTATTTATTAAACAAATCATCCGTTAAAATATTTCCAGCATTTCCTCTTTATATCTCATTAGTAACGGGCTCTTCTACATCCTTCTTCCCCTCTATTTGTAAAGCTGCAAGATCCGATGTAAGCTCCTTGACTTGATCCTTTAACTCGAACCATGCTCCCGTACCTTTTACCGCAAATTTGCGTACGGCTTTTCTGCCTTGTGGAGAAACAGCCAGTGCAACAGCTGCCGCACCGAGCAGAATCGCGAAAAGTGATTTATTTTTCATGAGTTAACCCTCCATTGAAATTTATTTAAATAATTCCATAAAATGAAATTTTTTATTCGAAGGAAGGTTAAGTTTCGGGAAATAACCGATTGCATATTTCAAATATGGACTGTGAATAATAGCCTAACCAACGAAACAAGATCATTTCAACAAGGGGGAAGGAGAGTACAACATGTTGTCATTGCAAAGCAAGAACAGATTTCTCCACGTCTTGCCGGGGAGAATACGCTTGGAAATCAGCGGCCTGAAAGGCTGCAAACATACGGCTGATGAGCTTGTCCGAAGGCTCTCGGCATGTCAAGGAATTTACAAAGCAGTGCCTTGCACACTTTCAGGCAGACTGCTGCTGCTTTACGACGAGAAGCGGATTACTCAGCAAGACATATTCGAGATCATCCGCAATATGGAAGAGCAGATTGTTCTGCCAAAAAAACCGGTCACTATCTCTGATCAGACGGTTTATGCCGGGGAAGACATTCAGCAGGAAGTTGCAGCTGCAGCCGATATCAGCCATCGACCGCCTGAAGACATCCGAATTTTCCCTCATTTCCAAAACCGGGACAGGAAAAAAGCCATGGATTCAATCCCGCTTCCGCTGGTATTATCCATGGGCGGACTAGCTATTCTGGGAGCGAAGCAGCTGTTTATGGGACAATCGGCATTGGCACGAAGTCCGGCCCCTTTCTACTTGTCTGCTCTCGTTTCCGTAGTCACGGGCTACCCTTTCTTAAAACGGGGAATTCAAAACTTTTCAGACAAGAAACAAATCAATTCCGATCTCCTGCTTGGAACCAGTGCACTGGCTCTCGCGCTTATCCGGGAGAACTTAGTTGTATTAGCTGGACTGAGCATCCTGCAATTCGTTAACTGGAAGCGACATCAATCCGTCTTACACGCTGAACAAGAGGTATCTTTATCGCCAGCACTTCAGGCGTACAGTGAAAAGGCCGGCAAATTAGGCATAATTGCCTCCGCAGTAACGTGGGCGGTTACCCGAAATCCGCTGCGTGCAATCGCCGTTCTGCTGGCGGCAAATCCGCGGTCCATGATCTTGCCTGCCAAATGTGCATGGAATCAAGCAGAACTTGTTTCTAATGAAAGAAATTACATAGTTCCGGAAAAAGGATCGTTGTCTCAACTTGCCCGTACGAAAACCATCTTAATGGAAGACTCTTCCTTGCTTTTTGACCCGCCTCAAATTGAAGAGATGGATTGTCTAACGGAAAATCAAGAAGACACGGATAAAATCGTATGCAGCGCAGCATCGTTGATGGCAAAAAGCAGTCATCCTTGGAAAGAAGAGATATGGAACAAAGCTAAACAAACGTGCCGTACGATCCGCACCGCATTTCATGTAGAAGAAGAAGCGCATGGAATCAAAGGAAAAATAAACGATTCCCTTATTTTGCTCGGCAGTTTCAAGTATCTAGAGGAGCATGGCATTGATTGTACGGCATATGAACTGCAGGCCAAACGACTGATCAGAAAAGGCAGCAGTGTCCTGTATGTCGGAAAACAAGGATTTAAGAGCGGCGAATGCTTGGGTTTAATCCTCAGACATCAGGAAACCGCCATCAATGAGCAGGGCCTTGCGGCAGTCTCCTTCATGGACAAAGGCTGGCGCATCCGGCTCTTAAAAAACAGTCTGCAAATCAGCGACGAATTGCTTGCCAGATATCAGATGGATATAAGCTGGTTGGGATTAGAGCAGGGTGAAATCATAGAAAAAATCGCCATTATGCAGCAGCAAGGCGAAGAAGTGCTCTTCGTCTCAAGTTCGGAACACACCCCGTTCAACGCCTATTTGAAAGAAGCCGGGGTAGCTTCCATTGTCAGCGATGAGTTGAAAAACATTTTGGAAAGCTCCGAATACGCCGAGATCATCGATCAAACGGTCAACCATCATGCAGAAGTGACGAAAAAATGGAACTTGCTCGGGAGCGCTTTAGCGACATTCGGAATGATCAGCGCACCCGTCGTCAATCTAGCTGCAGATGCGCTATCGCTTGTTTTTATGTCCCGATCGAAAAAAATAAGCGAGTCCTTCCCAACCACGCCTGCAGCTGCGTACCAACCTGAAATCGCCGCTGCTGTAGAAGTTCCGATTTGGCATGCCCTTTCAAGCGAGCAAGCTACCAATAACTTCTATGTCGATCCGAAAGTGGGACTGACAACCGACCAGATTCATTCTCTCCGAAACCGCTATGGCCCCAACCTGCTGGAAAGCAAACAGCCCACTCCCTGGCTTGTCTCCTATTTGGGACAATTCAAAGAGTTTACAACCCTCATTCTGCTCGGCACCTCGGTTCTTGCTCTATTTACCGGAGGATTGTTCGATGGCATTGCAATGGGGTCCATTCTGCTTGCCAATGCGGCCATTGGAACGATTCAGGAGCGTAAAGCTGAGAAAGTCGTCGAGACGCTCAATCAATTTCAACCACCGGTTTGCAAAACAATACGAGGCGGAGTGCAGTCGGAAATGTCCGCAGATGAACTGGTGCCGGGCGATATCGTTTATTTTGAATCCGGGGACCGTGTCCCAGCCGATATTCGCTTGATTCATTCTTGGAGTTTGCGCGTTAACGAGGCGACTCTGACCGGCGAATCGTTGCCCATTGAGAAAAATGAATCGGCATTGCCAGCCCAGTGTCCGCTGTCCGAGAGAACAAATATGTTATTTATGGGGACGGATGTGTGCGCCGGTAAAGGGATCGGCGTTGTTGTACATACAGGGATGCAAACTGAGATGGGCCATTTGATGTACCTTTTGAAAAATCATGAAAAAGAAGTGACGCCTCTACAGGAAAAGGTAACATCGATTAGCAAAAAGTTTGTCAAAGGCGCTCTTGTAGCGGGGGGCCTCGTTTTCGTTACCGGCTTGCTGCGCGGCATACCGATTACGCAAATGGTAACAACTTCCGTCACTTTGGCCGCTTCCGCTATTCCGGAAGGACTGCCGGTTACCATTACCATTGCACTCAGTGCGGGCATTTTCCGGATGGCGAAGAAACACGCGTTGATCCGAAAGCTTTCTTCTTTGGAAACGTTAGGAAGAACGACGATCATTTGCACAGATAAGACAGGTACTTTAACGAAAAATGAAATGACCGTTAAGACCTTGTCAACCGTTGACCGGGCATGGGCAATAACAGGCGAAGGTTATGAACCGGAAGGCAAGTTCGAAGAACTTCATCCCGAGGTGGCCGCCGCTCTCGCTTCCGCAGCAACCGTCCAATCTCAAACGGATAGTGATCTCCCGATTGCAGATAATCCGGATATGAAGCGAATTCTCCAAATCTGCGTGTTGTGCAATAATAGCAAACTGGAACAAGAAGAAGGAAGATGGATAACTAAAGGGGATCCAACGGAAGGCGCTCTTCTCGCGCTTGCAGCCAAAACCGGCATGTGGGACAAGGATATGTCCCATTGGCATCGCGGACTTGAAATCCCTTTCGACTCCGGTACTGCCAAAATGAGCGTTGTTTGCAAAGACACACAAGCTGGGAACGAATGCTTTCTGTTCTCTAAAGGAGCCGTAGAAACCATTGTTCGCCATTGTAATCGATATCAAAAAAATGGTGACATTTTTCCTTTATCCGAAGAACAAAAACAGCTTATTTTGCAGCAAAATGAGAAGCTCTCCTCGGAAGCCTTGCGCGTGCTTGCCTTTGCGTACAGAAAGTTGGATGACCATACTCATGAAGAGGGCATGGATGAGAAGGAACTGATCTATGTCGGCATGGTTGGCATGATGGACCCTCCAAAACCCGATATCGAACACAACATCCGCGAGGCGCTAGAGTTAGGCGTAAAGCCGGTCATGATTACCGGCGATCATCCGATCACCGCGATTGCCATCGCAAAGCAGATTGGCATCTATAACGGGACTCAGAACGTTCTATCCGGCCATGAGCTTGAACGAATTTCCGATGAAGAACTGAATCGGATTGTGGACGAAATCACTATTTTTGCGAGGGTTACACCCGAACATAAACTTCGCATCGTAACGGCCTTGCAAAATCGCGGTCACATTGTCACCATGACTGGCGATGGCGTCAACGACACCCCGGCTATCAAACAAGCCAACGTAGGGATCGCGATGGGACGGACGGGAACGGAAGTAACGAAAGAAACGGCGGATATGGTTTTGACCGAAGATCAATTTGGAGCCATCGTTGAAGGGGTGAAAGAAGGGCGAACGATCATCGGCAATATCCGCAAAGCGCTCGGCTGTTTGCTGACCGGAAATTTAGCCGAAATCATTGTAACTAGCGCCGCGGTCATGGTCGGTCTGCCGATTCCCTTGGTGCCTATTCAAATTTTGCTGATGAATCTGCTGACGGATGCGCTACCAGCGATGATTTTGGCTGTAAATCCGGGGAATAAAACGAAACAGACCAAGCGGATGGATATCGTCGATAAGGAATTGTATCAAAAAGTGATCGCTCGAGGAGCCCTTCTAGGCTTAGGGTCCATCGGATTATTTGCCGCAAGCCTTGCGACCGGAGCGCCTGTCCCTGTCGCTCAAAGCATGGCGTTCGCGACCTTAGTTGCGGGGCAATTAATCCAAACCTTCTCCTGGCGTCAAGAGGGTTCGGAGGAAACGGTTCGGGATTGGACGAAGGATCGGTTTTTGCTTGGCGCGCTGAGCATCTCCTGGCTGACTTTACTAGCGGTCTTGTACCTTCCGCCTTTAGCCGGATTTTTCCATACCGCTCCCCTGTCGATTATGCACTGGCTGCCAATCATCGGCGTAGCCGGTTCCGTCTCGATTTTATCAAAACCGCTGCTTGCCCTTATTGCAAGAAAAGATGAAACCAAACGGTTCCCGTCTATTGGCGAACATGCGAGTGCTGCGGTTTAAAAAACCGTAGTATTCGCAGCTTTCCATCGTTTGGGAAATTTAATTTTAAAGGGAGAATTCTTATGATTCAAAAGAACATAGACAAAATTATTATCGGTACTGCGCTTACGGTAGCAGCCTCTGCTTTGCTCCCGATTGCCAAATCGACCTTGCAGCCGATCACCGCAGCCGGCCTGCAGGGCAGTGGCGGACTGCTCACGCGGGTCAGATCCCTCCTCCAAATTGCCCGGGAAGAAGTGGAAGATATTATCGCGGAAGCCCAGTTTGAACGAATGAAAAAGCAGCTTGATCGAGAAATCGCGTTGCTGGATGAAGAAGTCAAATCCCATGATGAATGAGGTGAATACGGGCAACATGGAACAAAGCATTGATTTTCATTTGCGCGAAGCATTATCTCATCTGGAAGCCGCAATGAACCAAAGCGTGAGGAGTGTCCTTGAAAACGACGGGGCAAAAAAAGAAATCGGCTTGAAATGGGAAAAATTCCTCGGAGAATTCATTGGCCAGGTCCGTGAAAAAGGTAAAAAGTCCCGGATCAATCTTCTCGGCTGGATTACTTTTCCCCGCATCCGTTAACATGGAAAGAACGCCTCTTGATCACACATTTAGTGAGCTGAGGCGTTCCTTTGTATGCATTTAGCTGCGCGCAAAATACGACTACTTCTTGGTAGGGAAGACTCCCAGCTTTCTGCCTAGCCACATGTACAATGGGTTCTTGATAGGAATCACTTCCCTTCCTATTAAACTTTAGGCGCTTTTTTTACAAACCTATTTTTCTCGCGGTCTCATCTTCATATACGACTATAATTTTTACCAAATTGGAGTGGGAAATCCCTGTGACGTCTACCGGTGTACGAGTGAGAGCTGAATCCTGAGAGGTATCGTTAATCAACACAAAAAACCTAGCCTGCGGCTAGGTCCTTGTCAAAACTCGTACGCTGGAGCGTGGGAATACCGTCTCACCAGCAGATCCCCCTAATTGGGGAACTCCATTCCCTTATTTCAGCGCAAAGTGGCATTTCCGAAGCTGGAGGGGAACTACAGGGCTTTATTTCGTGAAATTTGAACCCGTTCTACCCAAAATGGCGAAATAACGGCTCCTAGTTCCCACTCCCCCGCTCAAAAGGCTGAATCAGGCGAATTAGCGCCCTGTAGTTCGCTTCTCATCCAGAGGAAGCGGGAGCTGGTCGTTCGGGGCGAAGTAAATCCCCCATTACTCCTCAAAAATTTTTGTCAGCAGCTCGCCCAGTTCTTGCAAGGCTTGCTCCTCCTGCTCGCCGTCCGCTTCCAAGGTTACTTCCTCGTTCTTCTGAATGCCAAGCGTCAGCATGCTGAGTGAGCTTTTGCCGTTCACTTTTTTGCTGCCCTTCGTTACGTTGATTTTACATGGAAAAGCGCTGGCTGCTTGCACGAACACCTTGGTAGGGCGCGCGTGGAAACCGGATGGATTGAGTATGGTGAAAGTTTGGGATATCATGCTAAGTCACTCCTTGTCTTTTGTTTAACGAACGCATGGATGCTCTCTTGGGTGCTCATCGTCAAAATTTCTTCCGTGTACCCGGCCCACTCTTGATGGGATAAGCCTTTAATTAACGCTCTGGCCGGCAAAATAGAGCTGGCACTCATGCTGAATTCATGCAGTCCCAGTCCGAGCAAAATGGGAATGGCCGTTTCATCTCCCGCCATTTCTCCGCACATGCCCACCCACTTGCCTTCCTTCTCCGCTGCTTGAATGACCATGCGAATTAAACGCAGGATGGAAGGATGACAAGGCTGGTACAGGTACGCAACGTTCTCATTCATGCGGTCGGCCGCCATCGTATATTGAATCAGGTCATTCGTTCCGATGCTGAAGAAATCAACCTCTTTGGCTAAAAAATCAGCGGCAAGCGCAGCGGCGGGCACTTCGATCATAATCCCCATTTCCAGCTTGTCGGATACCGGAACACCTTCCCCAATCAGCTTCTCTTTCTCTTCTTGAAGAAGACGTTTGGCCTCTTGCAGTTCACCGGTTACCGCAATCATGGGAAACATGATTTTTAACTGGCCATAGCTGCTTGCCCGAAGCAGCGCTCTTAGCTGCGTGCGGAACATCTCCTGTTGGTCCAAACATAAACGAACGGCGCGAAGTCCGAGAAACGGATTGCTTTCCGCCGGGAGCTTCATGTAAGGCAGCTCCTTATCTCCGCCGATATCAAGCGTACGTATGACGACAGGCTTGTTGTTCATTCTTTCCAGAACATGCTTATACACCTGGAACTGCTCTTCTTCGCTTGGTATCGTGCTGCGGCCCATGTATAAGAATTCGGTCCGGAACAGACCGATACCTTCCGCCCCGTTCGCCAGCACCTTTTGCAAATCTTCCACGCTGCCGATGTTGGAGGCAAGCTCGACACGATGGCCGTCTTGCGTCACCGTCGGCTGGTCCAGCAGCTTGCGCAGCTCGCTTTTTCGCTCCTCATAAGCAGCTTTGCGCGCTTGGAACGTTTCGAGCTCCGTCTCGGACGGATCTACGAGAACCGTGCCGAGGACGGCATCCATGGCGATCATCGTTCCCGTCTCGATGTCCGCTGCCGCTGCACCCGCTCCGACAATGGCGGGAAGCTCCAGCGAGCGGGCCATGATCGCCGAATGGGAAGTACGGCTGCCGACCACCGTGATGAAGCCGAGCACATAATCCAAATTGAGCTGCGCGGTATCCGAAGGCGTCAAGTCTTCGGATACGAGCACGCACGGCTCATTGATTGCGGACACCGCCGCGTAAGACACTCCGCGCAGCAGGCTCATGACCCGCCCGGAGACGTCGCGAACGTCAGCCGCACGCTCTCGAAGCAGCTCATTGTCCATCGAGAGCAGCATGTCGATAAAACCGCCTGCCACCTCGTGCAGCGCATATTCTGCATTGATGCCCTCATTGGCAATATGTTCAATGATCGCATCGATCAGATCGGGATCTTCCAGCAGCAGCAAATGAGCTTCGAAAATCTCCGCTTTCGAAGCGCCCATCTTCTGCTCCGTCATCGTTCTGATTTGCTCCAGCTCTTGCTTGGCAGCTTCCACCGCTTGACGGAAGCGCGCCGTTTCTATGTCAGTGTCTGCTACCTTATCCGGCGCAGGCACGTAATGGTCTTGATGTAAGCGATACGCTTTGGCCATGGCTATGCCGGGGGAAGCGGCAATGCCGGTCAAACGTTTTGTCATCATTTTAGCCATGTAAGAACTCCCCTTTCTTAGGATTGCACTGCTTTCTTCAGCTGCTCATAGTGATGTACAATTTCGGCATGAATCGGGTGATCCTCGCGGATTGTCGTGAGTTTGGTTATCGTTTGATCAAGGCCCAAGTCATGTAAATCGGCTTGAATTTGCAGAGCTTCCGGATCGTCGGCAACGTCAAAACGGAGCGCCGCTGCCATCCCCATCGCAAGCTGCTTGGGAGTCATCCCCAGCTCATAGGCTTGCAGCGCAGGACGGACAAGGCGATCGTTGCTGGACAGCTTGCGAATCGGCGATCTGCCGACACGCGTGACTTCATCCGTCAAATACGGGTTGATGAAACGATGTAAAATTTTATGAATATAGTTCGTATGCTCCGCTGCGTCAAATCCATATTTCCGTTGAAGCACAGCGCCTGTTTCTTCCATCACTTGCTGCACAAGACCTGCAATCTCTTTGTTAGCCATTGCTTCTTGAATGGTAGTAAAGCCTTGCAAATACCCTAAATAAGCGGCAACACAATGTCCTGTATTGACTGTGAAAAGCTTACGTTCGATGTAGGGCTCGAGCTTGTTGACATAATGTACCCCTTCGATACGTTGAAAGCCGGGAATCATTTGCGATTCATCAATGACCCACTCGTAGAACGGCTCTACGATGACCTCGAGCGGATCTTCATTGTTCTGGATCGGCAC
This sequence comes from Paenibacillus sp. FW126-R14, assembly GCF_058789495.1. Taxonomy (NCBI): domain Bacteria; kingdom Bacillati; phylum Bacillota; class Bacilli; order Caryophanales; family Paenibacillaceae; genus Paenibacillus; species Paenibacillus sp. FW126-R14. Next base: position 228,437 of record NZ_JBYTBS010000004.1, read on the forward strand.
GATGCGGTCGACGGCGGCATCCGGGAAAGCGACGACCCGGCTCACCTTCGCCTGCAGCTCCTCGCTTAAGTGGCTGAACACATGAGCTTTGAGCTGCGTGCTGCCACCGATCGCATTCTCACAGGCGATAATGTGCAGCGGCGCCGCACCGCGCTCCAGGCGCAGCTCCAGCCCTTTGGCGATACCGCCTGCAATGTGCTGCAAAATGTTCACGCCAACGGCTGTCGTGATGAGATCCGCCTGCGCTACCGCTTCAGCGACATCATTCCCGTTTTTCCCGTTAATCGCCGTAACATTCGCAACGTTGAATGAAGCATGATCAGCGTCCGCCAAGGATACTGTGTACGTCTGCCGCTTCTGAAGGAGCTCAACCAAGCTATCATTCACATCGGAGAAAATCACTTCGTATCCTGCCTGAGAGAGCACGAGTCCGATAAAGCCTCTGCCGATATTCCCTGCGCCGAAATGAAGAGCCTTCATGATTCCATCCCGCTTTCAAAAATGGCAACCATTTCTTCGGCTGTCGCTGCTTTCCTAATGTTTTCCATGCTATCATCATCCGAGCAAATCATGGCGACATTCGTCAAAATATCCAAATGATCGTCCCCTACGGCTGCAATGCCAATCACGAGGAAAGCTTTCTCGCCTTCTCCAAAATCGACGCCTTGCGGAATTTGCACGATGGACAGTCCCGTTGAGGTAATGAGCGACTTGGAATCCTGCGTGCCGTGCGGGATCGCTAACCCGTTCCCCATATATGTCGAGAGCGTCTCTTCCCGCTCCAGCATTTTGGCGATGTAGGCTTCAGAGGCGTGACCGGCGTCAACGAGCAATTGACCGGCCATCCGGATGGCTTCGAATTTGTCTTTCGGCTGTGCATTCAGCTTCACTTTATTGATCGATAAGATACTCATAGTAGGTTCTCTCCTATACTTCTATTTTTTATTTTCTAAAAAAGCCTCCAGCTCCTGCGATAAAAATTGTTTAATTTCCTGCTGGCTGCCTTCTTTGAGCAGTTCAATCATTTGCGGAATGAGCAGATAAGAGCTTATTTCGCTGAGCACCTCCAGGCTTTCCTTCGAAAGCTCCTGCGGGCCTAGCATCAGCAGCACTTGCCTTACTCCCGAAGGCGTAATCTGATCCAGCACCAAGTCCTGCGATAAACGGAATAAAGTCAATGACGGTACTCTCACGAATTCACTTCGGATATGAAAAAGGGCCAGCCCCGTATCCGGGATGACTTGACTGCTTTGACGTTCCCTTTTTAACAAAAGTTCAACAATCCGTTCTACATCATCGATAACATCGGTTAACTTGACATAGGAGCACATTTCCCGCAGCGTTGCCTGTAAACTATCGAACGGTTGCTCCAAACGATGAACGGTGAATTGATCGATGATCCTGACGATTTCGTTGACATACTGCTTAATACGATACAATCTGTCTGTTCTCATGCCGGCTTCGGGCAGCAATTCCGCCTGCTCCCTGCTGACGTCGTCTTTCTTCAACGTCACGTTTTGGATAAAAAGCCGCAGACGCTCCGCCTCTTCCTTCGTCAAAAGCGGGCTCAGCTTCATGTACTGCTCCTCATCCAAAGGTAAATCCACCGTCGAAATGATCAAATCGAACTCGCTCTCTGGAATGCGCGCCGCTTCAAACCAGGAAGCGTGGCCTACGATATCGATTTGCGGCAGCTCCTTCGTCAAACGAACAGCGAGCATTTTGGACGTTCCCAATCCGCTGGTGCATACGAGAATCGCTCTTACATTGCGGCGAAACTGCTTCTGCCTCTCCAGCGAAGCCCCGAAATGCATGACGAGATAGCCGATTTCTTCATCCGGTACGACAGCCTCGGTTATCGTCTCATTAACCGCTTCCCGTATATCTTCAAACAGCGCCTCGTAGTCTTTCTTAATTTGGGCGAGCAGCGGATTGCGAATATTAGCTCCTGTTCGCAGCTGCTTCAGCGCGGATTCGAGATGGCTTAGCAAGCCGTCCTTCAGGGAGCGATCGCTGCTGTAATTGATCCCGCTTCGCGCCTCCATAAGACGAATCAGCTTCCATACAATTTCCATGTAGCTGAGCTCTTCTTGCGGAAGGAGCTGATTCGGGTGAGAGTCATCCCTGGGTTGAAGCAGCTCGGCTATATAAGAGATTTCAGCTGTTGAGAATTCCATCTCAATGGCTTTGGACAAATAGCCGATCACATGGGTGAGCAGCTCGCTCTGGCGGACAGATTGCTTCTCCGCATGCAGCTCTATCGCTCTGCCAAGCCGAATTCTCGAGACCGCAATGGAGATGTGAATCAGCAGACTCGTATAATTGCTTTCGGATAACGCGTTCAGCCCCTCATCTTCAGCTTGCCATAAGGCTTCCTCTACTTTGGAGAAATGCTCCTTGCCGATAAGCTCAAGCAGCTTCGCTGTGACAGGCGTGAGCACTTGGACTGCGTTGCCGAACAAATCCGATTCGTCCAAATAATTTTTCGCCAATCGCGAAATCATTTTGCGCATGTTCGCTTCGGAGCCGCTTAAACCGACGCCGTATCCTCTTCTGCGAACAAGAATAAGATCAGCCTTCTGAATCCAGCCCTCCAATTCATCGAGGTCGCTTGTAATCGTAGGAATCGTAACGCTGAGTTCATGAGAAAGTGTAAACAGCTTGACGGGTTCGTCTTCCTGCAGCAGCATGCAAAGAATGAGCAGCTTGCGGTCTTGTGCGGAATATTCAACGGCTGAAGCGCTGAGCAGGTTCCGTTTGAAAGACTCCAGTGTCTTGGAGTCTCCTTGCAGAAGAATGCCTTTGCCCGATTTTTTTTGCAGCGTCAATCCTGAATCTGCGACAATTGCCTCCAGCTCCGACAGTTCTCTATGGACGGTTCTCGTGCTTACTTTGATTTCCGCAGCAATCTCCCCAGCTGTCACCTCGTCACTCCGGCTGAGCAGCAGCTCTAGAATTTGACGATGCCTGTGAGTCACTCTCATGTTCATGCCCCTCTTACCAAAATGGAGATAACGCCGGCAAAATAGCCAGCGTTAAACAGGTATACTAACTCAATCGTTTGACGAGCTCGTCATACTCAGGACTTTTCATAAAATTGTCGATAGAGATATGTTCCGCCTGCGGGGCTTGATTGCGCGCCCGGTCAGTCAACGATTTATGGGTGACGACGATATCGGCATCGGCAGGTATTTCACTGATCGCCGTGTTAATAACCGTAACGCCAACGCCAGCTTCTTTCATTTTCTTTCTCAAAACGGAAGCTCCCATCGCACTCGACCCCATCCCGGCATCGCAAGAGAAAACAATTTTGTTAACCTCGCCGGCCGGTTTCGTCACTGCCGCAGGGGCAGCAGCTGTGCTGGCAGCCTGCTTCATTTGCTTCATTTTCTCAGCAGCTTGCTCCAAATTCTCTTCGCCTTCGGACTGCTTGCTCGTTTTCAGCAATAGAGCGGCTACGATAAAGGAAACGACCGTCGCTGAAATAACGCCTGTGAAGATCGAAAGCATTCCGCCTTTTGGCGCCATTGCGATATACGCGAAAATACTTCCCGGCGACGGCGGAGCCACAAGACCTGCATTGAACATGGAGAACGTAAACGTTCCCGTTACCCCGCCTGCAATAACCGCAAGAATCAAACGAGGATTCATCAAAATGTACGGGAAATAAATTTCATGAATCCCGCCAAAGAAGTGAATGATTGCAGCACCTGGAGCCGATAGTCTCGCAGAACCGCGGCCGACTAACCAGTAGGCAAGCAATATGCCAAGTCCCGGACCCGGATTCGATTCCAACATGAACAGGATCGACTTGCCCGTTTTGGATGCTTGCTCCAAAGCAATCGGGCTGAGCACGCCATGGTTGATGGCATTGTTCAGGAACAACACTTTGGCTGGTTCGATCAACACGTTCGCCAGCGGCAGCAAGCCTGCATTCACAAGCGTTTGAACGCCATACGCGAGCGCTTTGCTTACGACCTGAACAGCCGGGCCGACAACCGTGTAAGCGAGAACGGCCAAAATACCGCCAATAATTCCGGAAGAGAAGTTGTTGACAAGCATCTCGAACCCGGATTTGACTCTGCCCTCGATCGATTTATCGAATCGTTTGAGCACCCAGGCTGCGAAAGGACCGACGATCATCGCTCCCATGAACATTGGGATGTCCGTTCCGATCACGACACCCATCGTCGTCACAGCGCCGATGACGCCGCCGCGCGTCCCGTGAATCATTGTCCCCCCGGTGTACCCGATAAGCAGAGGCAGCAAATACGTGATCATCGGTCCGACGAGCTTCGCTAAATATTCATTCGGAATCCAGCCTGTCGGGATAAATAAAGCCGTAATGAGCCCCCACGCAATAAATGCACCGATATTCGGCATCACCATTCCGCTCAAAAAACGGCCAAAACGTTGAACCTTTACGCGAGCACCACCCGTAGATGTTTGCCTTTGTGTAGCTGATGTATCCATTAGGATAACCTCCCATGATTAGAATCATGATATTGTTTTATGTACTTATCGTAAAGCAAAAGCGCTTTCATATTCAATCAAATCAAAATCCCTTTTCGTCATCATTATTGTTGCCATCATTTTTGACAACCGGTCAGTAAAGATGAAAAAAGAGTCCGTTCTTCAACAGCGAAGTCCGGGCTCTTAGTTATTTACTTCACGATTCTATTGCGAATGGCATAGACGACGGCTTGCGTTCGGTCTTCGACGCCAATTTTTTTCAAGATGCGATGAACGTGCGTTTTCACTGTGCTCTCGCTGATATGCAGCTTCGCGGCAATTTCTTCGTTCCGCAATCCGAACGCCATCTCCTGCAGCACTTCATGCTCCCGCTCCGTAAAATCTTCTATCATCGAAACCGGCATTTGCTCGGCCGCCGCTGACGCTTGAACGGCACTCGCAATCACTTTGGCCGCTACAGCCGTGCGAAAAATCGCTTCGCCGCGATGCGCAGCCCTAATGGCATCAATCAAATCCTCAGGAGCAGCATCTTTGAGCAAATACCCCACCGCCCCCGCACGGATACCGTCATAGACATACCCTTCCAAATCGAAGGTCGTCAAAATGACCACCTTCGTACCGGGATAGGCCACCATAATTTCACGGGTAGCCTCAATCCCGCTGCATTCGGGCATTTGCACGTCCATCAATATGACATTCGGCCGGGAACTGGCAGCAAGCTGCACGGCTTCCCGGCCGTTCGCCGCTTCCCAAGCCAGCTCCATATCCGTTTGCGCTCTAATCATATACCCGATTCCATGCCGGATGAGCTGCTGATCATCTACAATGGCTACGCGGATTTTGTCTTCTTTCATGACGGATCACCTTTCTCATGGCGGTTAGTAAGGGGCACCTTGAACGTGATGCCCAATCCATGCGGATCGCAAGGTTCAAATTGGCACGAGCCTCCGATTCTCTCGCAGCGCGCAATCATGCCGGACATGCCAAACCCCGGTGAAAGTTCCGTATCTTTCGTATATATGCCATCGTCTTTGACCGATAAAACGAGCATTTCCCGACTTTCATACAGATCAATCTCCACCTTCGTTGCCGCGGCATGGCGAATGACATTCGTCAAAGCTTCTTGCAGCAACCGATACATCAATTCCGAGATTCCGGCATGCCAGGGACGCATAGGGCCGGCACATGTAAACTTGATTGGCAAACCGCTCTGATGCTGCACGTTCCGAATCAGGTTTTGCAATGCGATGGGACCGTTGCCTGAATCGTCACTAGCCATTTGGTGAACAACGAGCCGCACTTCCTTGAGACAGTTCCTCGCCACATCCAATACATTGCGTATCGTTTGGTCCATATTACCGGGTTCCACTTTAATGACATAGGGCAACGCCTGAAGCTGAACAATGACGGAAGTGAGTCCGTGCCCGATACTGTCGTGAATATCTCTGGCAATTCTCGTTCTCTCTTCAAGTACGGCATACCGCTGCGACCGGGCCGTCGCTTCTTCCAGCTCGCGATGCGTCCTTTGAAGCTCTTCGTACGCCAGTTCCAATCTGGCATGCATGTGGCTTAATTCCTCCAAATGACGCCGGCTGCTTTCATTCGCTTCCCTTCTCATTCGCGCTCCCCAGAAGAGACCATATATCCCTGCGCCCGTTAAAGCGTTCAGCAGAAGTTCATTTAAGTCAGCTTGTTTCATCATGAAAAAAATCACTGTGTTGGTCGCAATTACCGCGATCGCTAGCGAGATGGAATGTACGGTCGGCAGCTTATAAGCCGCATAACCGATAAGAAAAAACATCAGCGCAATCGCCGGCCTTTCTCCATGCAGCAGAACCCAATAGCTTTCATTCGCCAGCCACAGCGCCGTGACCATGAACACATGCTTGTTCCCCCCCTTCCATTGGACCGGTATCCAGAGCAGAGCCAAACACGCAGCGATAAGCAGGATCCCCAGTCCTGTTTGTAAAACGGATTCCGATTCCATCGTTTTTGCGGTTATATAGATGAAGATGCCGGTAATCAAAATGACTCGGGATTTTTGAAGCACTTTGGCAATAATAGTTGATAACCGTTGCTGAGCTTGCATACGAACACTTTTCTCCCATCGTATTATCTGGTTGAGCCGCGTAATTGCTTATATCTTAAATACAGGAAATAACGTCTTGCACATACGCTCCCCAGCGAAATAAATAATAGCGCACTGCTTAATGATACCAGAAGATGCGCTTTCCCCCAAGATTCTGCAAGCATGCGCACGAGCATAATGCCCATGAATAAGACGATGCTGGCCCACGAGCTTTGTGAAGTTACTTTGCCCGTTTGCGGATGAACCCGGACTTTGTCAAGCTTTCCACGCCAAAGGCCGATGATTATGCCAACAAAGAGACAAATCACAAAGAGCAGGAGATTAAGCGGCGTCATAACAGCCTTTTGCAAAACGTTTGAAAAGATTAACCATACCAACAAAGCAGGTGTAATCCACATGCGCGACGGGCGAATTTCTCTTTCTCTAACCATGAGGAGAATAAGGACGACAAGCACAATTAAATAAGTATTCATTTTGAAGCCTCTCTTTCAATGTTTGGTAAACTCAGAATCAAGTATAAAATAAAATGCAATGAAAAAAGTCCACCCTCAAGTTGATTTTCGTGCTCTGCCCTCCACCTCTGGTTGGATCTGCATGCCTAATTTTTAATAAAAAAAGAAGACGGCCCCAAGGTCTTATTGACCTTAGAGACATCCTCTTTTTCATGTCAATCTATTTATTTGTCAGTCTTGGGAACTTCACCGGAAGGTGCTGCGCAAACGCCGTCCACACAAGCTTCACCGGCATCATCCGTGCCAGACGGGTTAAGTACAGTGAGCGGCTTCACTTCTTCCCAAGCTTTCTGCATGGCTTGAAGAAACACTTCGCTCGACTGAGCGCCGGAAATCCCATATTTCCGATCGATCACGAAAAAAGGCACACCCCGCGCGCCAAGCTGACTCGCTGTTTGCTCATCGCTGCGCACTTCCTTCGTATAATCGTCACCAGCAAGCATCGCGGCGACTTCGTTTTTATCGAGACCAATCTCTGCCGCAAGCTCGGTGAGCGTTTCATGATCTCCGATATGTTTCGATTCTGTGAAATAAGCCTTGAGCAGCCGTTCCGTCATTTCGTGCATTTTATTGTGTTTGGCAGCGAAAAGAGTCAAACGGTGCGCATCGAACGTGTTGGTCACAACCAACGTATCAAAATGGTAGGTTAGCCCGACGGATTGCGCCTGGCCGACCATTTGGTCATTCATCCCTTTGGCTTGTTCGCGGCTCATGCCGTACTTGGTTGCCAGCATATCGTGAACATCATAGTCCACATCTTTGGGGGCATTAGGGTCAAGCTCAAAGCTGCGGTAAATAACTTCCACTTCATTATTATTCGGGAACTGCTCCAATGCGGCTTCAAATTTGCGCTTGCCGATGTAACAGAACGGACATGCAAAATCAGACCAGATTTCAACTTGCATATTGAGACACCTCCGCTAAATGTTTCTTGTTACCCTCTCGATGTAATGATTATAGTTACAACGCGAAAAGAAGTCAACTCTGATGTAGATGATATACAAAAAGCTGCCCCTCCGTCATCTGCGATGACTTATGGGACAGCCTCAATCTTTAATTGGCTAAAATAATTTTTTGCGCTACAGCCGAAAGATCCAGAATATCGATGACGCCGTCGTTATTGATATCCGCGCTTGCCAACCAGTTCGGACTGCTCAAGGTTTCTCCATAGTGACTAGCCACAATGGCCAGATCGCCGATACTGAATTTGCCATCACCGTTCAAATCCCCTGATACGACTGTAATTTGTACCTGAATGGACGCGCCTTGCACAAGCGTTTCTACGCCGTGACCGTCAGAGACGACCACGTCGGACAAGGAAATCGTGCTGCTCGCCGGTTGCGCTGCCGGATTCGCTTGGAAGCTCAGCTTCAAGATCGCTCCGCTGTTGCTATCCGTAACGGCATGAGTGGCTCCTTGGCTGGCCGAAAGGATACGGATATGCCCCGGAGTTCCCGCTTGGCTCACAAACAGGCCATCGACCAACGGGGTTACCGCTTTTAGCTGCATTTTCGCCGGGTCATAATTCACAGTCAAATCTTGCGCGTAAATGCCTCCGTTAACGGTCGAGCCCAGACTGCTTAATCCATAGGTCAGGTCAAACGATTGCTCCGGATAGACGACGCCTGTTCCCGTTAGCGTAGCTGCCGGCTGAGCGATTTGCATCACCGTAATATTGGCCAAAGCCTTATAGGTTATGCCGGTTACGGTTCCTTGCACGCTGAAGCTTCCTACGGCTGCATATTGAGATGATGGAATGCTGTCCCAGAGGACAGGCAACTGCTTAGTCGTGCTGTCGCTGTAGACCGCTGTTACGACTGAAGGCAGTACTGGCGCCGTTCCTACTGTTGTCGTGACGCTGACCGGCGTAATGCTTGCAATCTGTGCCTGAACCGGCGTGTCAGCCAAGAAGGCCGGCGCCGAAATCATAAATTTACGGGAATATATATCCGTTCCCTTGGATCTTACCGCTACTTTGGACAAGTCAGCCAAGCTGCCCGGCAGCTCATAGCTTGTTGCACTTGCCGGCAAATCGGCAAGCACCGTAGCGTTGTTGTAAACCGTGTAGCCTTCGCTCAGAGCGTTGGAGTCCCATTTTAGAACTTTCGCCGGTCCGCTGTCATCCACTTTCAAATTCTGCGGAGGCGTTGGCGCATTAAACACTTGAGCTTGCGTAAGGCGCGGTGGCCCTGTAAGATCTGTGCCAGTGTTGCCTCCAGATGCATTTTCTACCGTAACCTTGATATATCTGGAGTGATAGGTCTTGCCAAGGTTAATAGGGTACGAGCTGTCTGCCGAATCCGTTCCGCCGCCGCTCACGGCTCCATACGTGTAGCCCTCCCCTGTCCGTTTATCCACTTGCGTAAATTTCACTGCGTCGAAATCGGCTGCCGAGGTATGGTTTGCGAAATCATCGGAAACATAGATCGTTGCGCCCTTTAATCGGGTCGATTTGGCAAACAATCGGATCTGGCTGAAATCCATGGCTTGCCCAAGGTCGATTACAAAGCTGCCTTTTCTCGCTCCGTCCGTACCCAGCCACGAATAATTTCCGATTTGATCCAAACTGCTCACATTGGTTACATTCCATAAAGTTGGATCTTGCAGTACGCCGTCGGTCAATTTATTGGCATTCCCGTATCCATTGCCCGCAGCGGACTGCATCTGGATCCCGTTAGCCCCTGCTGTCGGCCCTACGTTATACGCTTGTTTATTCAGCGCAAGGTTGACGGACGATATCCCTGACGCCACTTTGGTGATCGTGATGTCGGAAAGCTGGAGCTCAGCATCAAAGGCAGAGTTATTGCCGCCGTTGGAGCTGCGGTAAATCCCCCATTTAGGACGCTCATACTGGTCAAAAGCAGCCGGATACTCCGTCTCAAAATTGCTCCCTTTCTCCGGTCTTCTCCATAAATCTTTCGTCCCATCGCCTGCGCCTTGATTCGCAAACACTTGATAAACATCCGGGCTGTCAAAGGTATATACCTTCCCAGTTACCATATCGGTTATTTTAATGGTAAACCAGCCGGAATCGGAAATCAGCGCGTTAAGATCAACTTGAATCCAATGGCTGTCAATCTCTTTTAACGGAATGCTCATCACGGTCTTATCGCCGTCCGAACGGTTATGATTCACAACAAGATTCCTGCTGGTCGTTCCGGAAATCGAGAAGGCGAGAATATACGCGCCGTTCTCACCGCCGGTGTTGCCGCCCGGCAAGGTGTCAGCTTTCTGGGCATTCACAGCCTTCAACTGAAAAATATGCCTGAAGTTCGCCTGATTCCACTGATTGCCGTCCGGAATATTCCACTTCCATTGATAGGAAACCAGGTCGCCTTCATGGGCAACAAAATCGCCTGTAGAATCTTCGCTTGGGCGAATTTCAATTCTTTGCCTATCATTTATAGCGGCTCCGCCAACCACATAGCCTTTATCCCAGTCGAAAACGCCTTTATGGCCGTATTCGCCATCGCGGACCTTATCCGCGAATTCATTGTTCACGCCTCTGCCGTATTCGAATACCTTGAACACATTTTTGTTCAATACGCTGTCCCAGACGTTCGTGATATGGTCGTCGGCCGCAGTCGCCCGGGGCTGATCGCCATAATATTCGTGGTAAGCGTCTCTGATCCGCTTGGTCAAGCCTTCAACCGGTTCGTCGGTACCCATGGCGCCGCCCAATACGTTAAACGGAGATACGCCTTCAATTGCGTTCATCTTAATTGTTTTCGCATTCGCGCCATTCCCGCGGGCCGTTACATCCAATGCAAATAGGGATGGGCTGCCGGTGTTGAAATTGAACGTAAATTCACTCGTGCCCAGCGGCAATTTGGATAAGTATGAGGATGCAAATGTCACCGTACGGCCTGATACCGAGTAGTCGGTCGTTGGACGAAGCGCAATTCCGCCCTTTGTTATCCCTGTAAGGGTCTGCCCAGCGTTAAGCTGCATAGCAGTAGAAATAGGAGCACCCTGATCCCACGTACTGTAGGTACCCTTATCCGGTACAAGTACTGTTGAGTTAGAAACGGCATCTTTGCCGTAAATTTTCAATCCGGATATTCCCATCATGGATGCCGTATCGTCTGTGCGCTTATCGCGGGGGCCGACTAGAACGGTGTTGATCATCACATATCTGGCTGTAAACGGAAACAGAAATGTTTTGTTATCAAAGCCCCATTGTTGTCCGTTGTAGGTTACATAGGACCACAAGCCTTCCGTTTCCGTACCGCCGGCGAGTGTCCATCCGTTCGCCCTCCAGTCGTAATTGGCCGCCGAATCGGAAGCCGTAGGCGCACTTGCCCAAGAACTGGGGCTATTGGAATAATAGACCTCGAATCTTGTCGCATTGCTCTGGATATTGGCGATCGTGTTCGGTATTTCAAGGTGAAGTTTATCGATCGTTTTTGGAGTGCCCAAATCTAAGGTTAAGGCTAGTGAAGATGGCGAATAGTTGCCCATATAGACATTCGAGCTTGAATTGCGCCAATATCCGCTTCCTCCGGACCGCAAAGCATCTGCTCCCGGATGATTAGCGGAATCTTCCGAGCTTACCTTGAGATTCCCCCCTGCTATCGGTGTAAAACGGGACGGGTCCAATAGGTTGACCGAGCCTGCCCCTGCTCCAGTTCCCGTTACATTCACCGTGGAAGCGGCGCTCAATCTTCCAATCTTAGCGGTGATCACAGCCGTGCCTGCGCTTATGCCGGTAACCAGACCGTTAGCATCGACAGCTGCCACAGACGGGTTATTGGATACCCATGTTACCGTCTTATTGGTCGCTTCTTCAGGCAGTATTTCTGCACTGAGCGACTCGCTCTTGCCAATAGCAAGGCTTATGCTGTTCTTGTTCAGTAAAACTGAATCTACCAACGTAATATCTTCAGAGGAAGTAAAGTTTATCGTATACTTCGTTGCACCCATGGCTCCTGAAGGGTCAGATACCGTAACCGTTACAGGACCTGACCGGTAGTCGGACGGATACACGATATCGGCATTCATGCCTGCTGGTGCGGCCGCTTCTACTTTTGGCAATGTTGATGCTTGGCTCGAAAGGATTTGTGTATAGGCAGTTTGACCAGGTGTGAAGTTAGCGATGGTCGTTCCGTCTAATTTCAAGTCAACTAGCTCGACCTTTGATCTGGATGGCTCGCCGAAGATGTTGAATACATTACTGCGTATTCCAGCTCCTTTTCCGCTATCAAGCGTATTATTGACATCGGAGACAAGCAGCACATATTGCGCGGAGACCGGCTCGGTCAACGTGCGGTCAACCTTTTCGTTATTGCTAAGCGGAGTCGTTTTCCCCACGCCGGGAATTGCCTTCCAGGAGGCTCCATGTGCCGTCTCAAGAGGCTTTTCCGTTCCCTTGGAACTCGTTGTGAAGTTATTTCCCTCTACAAGCTCGTCGTACGCGGCTCCATCATTGGCATAGTAGACTTGGTAATTTTTCAAGTAACTGCTGTTATTCGTCCATTCAATTTGGATTCTGCTGATATCAATTTTTTTCTCCAATTGCACAGCCGCCCAGTATTGATGACTGCCTGCGTCTTTCGTGATCAGAGAGCTGTTCGCCTGCCAATAGGTGGCGGCATCGTTATCAATAAAGTTTTCTTTGACAATGCTGCCTGAGGATACGACCTTAATCTTAGCCCCCGGAATTACCGCCCAATTCTTATAATCGGAGAGACTAACTTCTATATAAGGCCTGATGCCGTTCGTATTCGTAATACCTAAGCCGCTAAAATCGCCATAAATCTTGGTTTTACCCGTGGTGTCAGGCTTGTAGCCATCCGGGTTCCACGTTACGTTCACCTTTTCGATATTCCCTGTACTCAGCGTGACATCAAGCTGCGAAGGCAACGGCAGGCTGCTAAATGCCGTGCCTTCCGAAGCCGCAATTTCTTTCGGCCTTGCCCAGGCTACAATATCTTTGGTTTGCGTCTTGGGATCCCAGCCATCTGGAAAAACAAAGCTCGCTTTATCCCTTTTGATTAAGTAGACATCCGACAGATACATCGTTGAAGCTTGGAATTCGTCTGCGTAATCCGCGTCTCCTGCGCCGTTATACATCCCGTGATACAGCCCCCATTTGGAACGGTTTTGCTGGCCTGCTTCAACAGGCAGGTCAACACGCTCGATGCGGCCTGTGACCGGGTTCACCGCTTCCGGGCGTCTGTAGGTTTCCGCCGTCATACCGCCTTGGAACAGCACCTCGCCTGTGCTCAGATCGACAAGTTTACCGTACATATAACCTTTATCGGCGGTCAAAATCGTTACTTGCAAATCAAGCCAGCGATCAACCACCTTATCAAAAGGAATCGTGAACAGCGGCTTTATTCTGTCCGCATAGAGAGAATCCGGATTGTTCCTGAATTCAAGCTGGCCTTTGCCATCGCTGGAAACAAGCGAGAGGGTAGCTACCGGTTGGCCCGCTGCGTTGCCGGCTACTTCTTTCAATTGAAAAATGTGCCAAAACCTGCGTGGATTAATGAAATCGCCAGCCTGATAGTTGCTAACATCCTGCTGGAACTTTAAAGTTTCAGACGGAAGCATAAGCCGCCAGTGGTGGGTCATTATGTCGCCGCCTACACTATTTGCATCGCTATTCGCTGCGTCCGTGCTGCTTTTAATCTCCAATCTCTGGCGGTCGCTGCCCACTGCGCCTCGATCGCCATCGTCCCGGCTCACGCCGCTTGGAGTCACGAAAGGTTTAAACTCGTGAAAGCGCAAAATGTCCGAGTTGAGCTTGTCCGTGCCGGGCACGTTGGCAATCCCGTATTTGGCAAGCATTGCCGCATCGTTCCTGCCTATGGTCTGCAGATACATGTTGTCTCCCAGCCAGGAGTCATTCACTGTAGAAGCCGCAGGGTAGTCACCTGATCGATCATAGACGGATTCCGACCATGCTTTTCCGCTATACGACGAGGGGCTGCCCGGTCCTTCTATGGCCCCCGTCGTGCTGCCATTGCCGATTCGGGACGCTCCCATAACGTCCCATGCGTCTTCGCCTCCCTTAATATTGAGCGGCAAATACTTGTCGTTTGCTCCCAAAGTGTCTGCAATTGGAGGAGGCACTTGACTATCAGCCGTAACCGTAATGGTGTATTTTCGGCTGTTGCTGCTCGCATTCCTATCCTTTACCACCAAATAATAAAGCGTAGTTCCGCTCGCTGAAAATTGATCCAATTTGGCGTCGCCTTTGTTGATGCCGCTGGCCGCAAAAGCGATCGCAGTCGTTTCGTTGCTTCTGTACAGTGTCGCAGTTGCGCCTGGGTTCGTTGTTACATTCAGCATTTGATATAAGCTGCCGTAGGGCATTGATATACCAATTGTTTCCAGGCTAAGATCCACTACTGCGTTTGCCGGTTTGTTCACTTTTATGTCCAGTATGTCTAAGCTGTCTCCCGCTGCTGCCATAACTGTTGACGCTGGAAAAACACTAATGATAAGCGAAAGCACAAGTAAGAATGAAAGAACAGAGCTTAATACCCTTTTTAGAACTCGCTGCTTATACATCTTAAAAGACATCCTAAAGCCTCCTAGAGTCAAATACGGATCATGAAACGGGGAATGCAAGACAATAGCTGCTTTCCGTGCGATTTACAAATGAATGCGCTGCGCTACCAAGTCCGCCTTTCTTGGAATCGCTTTCAAACTAATAGGATCAACTTCAGCTCCTTCCTTCTCCTAGTTTCATTATTGTAAAACACGAGCTTATTTTCGCAGATGGAAAAATTTATGATGGGGGTGTATTTTTTTAACATCTGGGGACGAAAAAAACACGATCCCAAAAAGGTTCGTGTCAACAACAATAGTCAGTCGAACATACAAATTTCACTTATGTACAATCAGACCATATTTGATTTTAATCCGCTCCAATTTCTCAATCATCGGACCAGAAATAACGAAAAGAAAGAACACGGTAGCCACTGCATGCACCATATCAAACCAAAAACCTGAAATGTATACGGCAAGCAATCCTTCCCAAGTCAGCGTGGTGGAAACCATCATCAGAGAGCCCAGATTGATAATGCCGCCATAGATGATCAATGTGGATAAACCGCCGAACAGGCATAGCGAGAGCCTGCTCTTCTTAAGCCATCCTTTTTGAAATAAAATACCTGCCACAAAGCCGATAAGTCCAAAACAAAACATTTGCCAAGGTGTCCAAGGTCCTTGCCCGAAGAAGAAATTAGATACGAACCCGGCTGCGGCACCCACTAGAAAACCGGCTTCCGCACCGAAGCAAACTCCTGCAATGATAACAATCGCAACAACGGGCTTAAATTGGGGAAGCATGAAGAATGCCCCGCGACCCGCTACGGCAATAGCCGCCAGCACGGCGATCACGATGAGCTCTCTTGCTTGCGGTTTGCGTTTTTCAAACACCATAGCAAAGGGGATCATCGTATATAAGATAATCAAAAGACTGATAAAATAATATTTTCGATCGTCGAGCACATAAATGCCTAACGCCATTGTTGCCGGAATGACAATAAAGATAAGCAGCGCCGAGAGCAGCGTTCGTCTGCTCAAGCGTTTGTCGGCTGCAAGCTTTTCTGACATAAGTCAATCACACCTTCTATGGTTACTGCATCATGCCAAATATGACGCGCCATTCGATTCGCTGCTGTCGTATAGAAGCTGTTGCCGGAGAAAAAGGCATGAGCAGTGTTGGAAGTAATGATGCTTCCATCAAAAAACATCGCGCACTCCTCCCCATACTTCGCACAAAACTCAATATCGTGCGACACCATAACGATGGTAACGCCCTCTTTATGAAGCTTTTTTAAAAACAAGCCTAACTTGTCTTTAAAAAATGCATCCAACCCTTTCGTCGGTTCATCGAGCAGCAGGATGCTCGGCTCAAGCAGCAGCACTTTGGCTAACGCAGCTCGCTGCTGCTCGCCTCCGCTGAGGTCATAGGGATGCATGCCCAGCAAGTTTTCGAGCTCTGCCAATTGAATGACTGCCTCAACTTTAGCTTTCTTTTCTTCCTTCGTGAGATTTGCCCCGGAAAGCATCTCGTAGAGATCCAATTCGACCGTCTTCTTCACAAATAAGGCTGCTGGATTTTGCGGGAGAACGCCCAAGCGATTAACAAACAGATCCTTAGCTTTCATTTTAGCTGGATTCTCGCCATGGATGCGTACTTTCCCCCGATAAGGCTGCAAAATACCGTTAATGAGGGATAAGGTCGTCGTTTTCCCTGTGCCATTGCCTCCGACAATGCAATAGAACTGTCCTTTTTTGACCTCGAAAGAAAGATCTTTGATCGTGTCGGGGCCATTGCGTTCATGCCTGAACCAGACCTCTTTGAACGAGATGGCAGCAGGGCCGGATGGGGCATTGCTTCTTGTGTTTTTTGCGCTTTTTTCGCTTATTTCGGCATTTCGCGCGGGTGTTTTGTCAGCCAAGTAGGCGCTCAGCCATTGCCGGCCTTCCTTGACGGTAACCGGACACGCTAAACCGTTGGAAACTCCGGCATAAATCTGCATCGGAGTGGGCATAGCGGCAAACATCGGATGGTGCAAGGATCGTAATACCTCACCAACACGGGGCGGTGTGTCATCGGCGATCACTTTGCCTTGATCCAGCACAATGAGCCGGTCCGTAAGAGGCAGCACCTCCTCTAAGCGATGCTCGGTCATAATGATCGTCGTTCCCAGCTCCCGGTTAATTTTGCTTACCGTTTCCAAGAAATCCGCAGCCGCGATAGGATCTAATTGGGATGTAGGCTCATCCAAAATGAGCACAGCAGGATGCATCGCCATAATCGACGCCAGATTCAGAAGCTGCTTCTGCCCGCCGGACAGCTCTGTCACACTTTTGTGAAACCAGGTTTGAATCCCGAAAAAACTAGCCATTTCAGCGACACGCAAGCGAATCGTCGAGAGGTCGTATCCCAGGCTTTCCAGCCCGAAAGCAAGCTCATGCCAAACTTTATCCGTCACAATTTGATTGTCCGGATTTTGAAGAACAAACCCAATCTCGGATGCTTGTGTGCGTTGGTCTACTTCATCGATGATTTTTCCTTGGAAAAAAATATCTCCACTACGCTTGCCGTGCGGGGTCAGAACCGTCTTAAGCTGCCTAAGCAGCGTGCTTTTACCGCAGCCTGATTTGCCGCAAATCGTAATGAACTCTCCGCTATGGATCTTAAGCTGAACAGATGACAGCGCGTTCGTTTCATTCATCGGAAATGCAAAGCTTAGATCCTTGATGTCATATATCTCCATTTGATTTCCTCCACAATTTGAATGATCACCGGCAGCAGGCACAGAAAGGCGTAGGCGATATATACGAACACACTTAACGGTGAAATGGCTTTGACATGAATCGATGGGAAATAGCGAATCGTATTCAGTCCGAACCACGCGCCCGCGCCTACAACGAGTAAGAGTCCAATCAGCACCAAACACACAACCTTATCCCTGCTATCGAAGCGGAATGTCGAGAAACTCGTACGGCCGGGCAATCCGTATCCTCTAGACTTCATGGAATCCGCTGTTTCGATGGCATTTTCCAGTGCCCAGGTCGTCATGATGGAGAGAATTCGAATCCCGTTGCGAGCTCTAGTAACGATATTGCCTTGCGTTATATCTCTGCCGATGCATTTCTGAGCATTGGAAATCACTTTTAGCTGCGCTAAATACCGGGGGACAAAACGAAGCACCATAGAGAGTATCAGCGACAAGGCGGGCAATATTTTACCAAAAATAAAAATAAATTTATCCGAAGTCATCACCGCATTGTAGCAGGAAAACCACACAATAACCGTGACATACATGCACGCGGCGGCTATGCCGTACAAAATAGATTCAAGGGTAATCGGATTCCCATTTTGCAGATAAAACAGAATCGTAACCCCCGCATGACTAAAAACAGGGTTCATAATGGCCATCACCACAAGGAGCGGAATCATGTAAAACAGGTTGAATTTGACCGCTTTCTTCCCTTTGAGCATGATGGCGTACAGGGCGGCGCTCATAAGCGCTATTGCTTGAAAGACGGGATGCATGAACACCATGCTGCACACGAGTACGGCCACGAAATACATGAAATTAACGAAGGGGTGAAAGGTAGAAAAGGAATCTCTCATTACTTTGTCCCTCCTCCGGCAGCCTTGCCGTCTCCGACATCGCGTCCAAGATCGCACGTGTAGACCCAGTCGATGACATCGCCATCTTTGAGCATATAGCGGCTGGCCCCATAATTAGGGAACCATCCGTTTACCTTATACATCCAACCGCTCAGTTCACCGCAATCAAACTCATAAATATTATGAATGCCCTCGATATAATTGCTGTTATAGATAGGCGTCATGGAAAATTCCATATGAATTTTGTTCTTCTTCATCTCTCTGAGCAGCACATCAAAGACAGATTCTCCCTCATAAAAGGTAACGGTTTGCGCTGCATAAATCACGCCGTCCTTCGGCAATACCTCCAGTTTATCTTTATTGAAGCTGCTCATGTTATCCAGGATTGTTTTGCAGGTGACAGATAATGTCGCTGTTAATGCCTTTTTCTTATTGATGGTGACATCCTGCCATTCGACAGGCTTTGGTTTTCCCTCGGGAATAGGTTCGGTTAAATATTTATCCTTCTTGGGTTCTGGTTCTTTCGTGCCCGCTTGGGGCTGCGTTGAAGGTTCCGGCTTGCCGGTCTCAACAGCCGGCGGGTCCGAATTGGTAACCACGGGTGCTGCCGGTTTATCGGCAGGGGTTGCTGCTGGAATGGATGATGCCGGCTTAGTTTCCTGAGGAATATCCGGCTTACTGGGTTCATCCTTCTGTGCAGCAGCCTCCGGTTGAGAAGATTCCGCAGCCTGTTTGGTTTCCAACTGCTTCTCTGGCATTAGCGTTGAAGTTGGCATTTCGCCGGGCTGAGAGGCTATGCCGCTTACAGCTGTCTGATTCGAACTTTTCGGACTGCTGCCGCCCCAGAAGAAAGCGATCGCCAAAACTCCAACAATTCCAATCGCAACGAGCCATTTCTTCATCGACATGTTGAATTCACACCTTTAATGAATAAGCAAGGGCAATATCTGCCCCTGCTTATAGATTCATATTCTTATTTGATATCTGTCATATCATATAGACGAGTTTGCCCTTTTAGAAGTCTATCGTAAGCAACCAGCGCATACATCGCCTGATCGGTTGCCATGGGATCTACTTCGCCGGGTCTTGCACCGCCATTATCGGCGCCGCCCGTTTTGATATGATAAAATCCTCCGTCTGCAGCAGCAAAGCTAAGCAAAGCGTCAACCGCTGAGCTGCCGTTTTTGATAAACCTTGCATCCGTGTGCGGATTAATGCCAAGACCCGTCAGCGCTACAACAACTTGAGCAATGCTCTCGGAATTCGTGGATTCCCCACTGGCGTAACCGCCGTCTGCTTTCTGCGCCTTGGACAGCCACACAAGTGCGCGATCTACAGCAGCTTGTACGTTTTTGTTCGTTTTGTAATAAGGCGTCAGTCCTTGGATGGCCATCGCCGTTATGTCCGGATCGGGCTCATCTGCTTTTTCACCTAGCGCCCATCCTCCGTCTTTTATTTCCCTTTTTAAAATAAAGTCAATTAAAAGATCTCTAGTAGTCTGTGTTTTGACACTCGCGACTGTCGGAATGTCAAAAGATTTGCTATCCAGCGCGATAAGCGCAAAGATAGGACCATTAATGCCCTGCTTGATCAAAGTGTCATAATCAGCCAGCCACTCTCTTAAGTTGTAGCCGGCTACTTGATCAATGCCGCGGCCGATCGACGTGAGGCCCAGGATCACCCGATCATACTCCGTGTATTTTACCGCGTGCAGCTTGCCTGATTTTTCCTTTAAAATCTTCTCTACATTGGCGTAATACTTGGCGTAGTAGGCATCTGGAACTGGAACGCCGGAGCGTGCCAGTCCAAATACAGTCCAATCTCCACCAATGGAGGCTACCACTGGATCGGTTACGGTTTGCTGCATGAAAGCAGCGGTCTTGTTAATTTGCTTCTCAACAAGCGCTTTTTTAAGCAGATCGGGCTGAGCTGTTTCTTTTTGAGCATCGTTCTTATAGTGGTAAGCTCTCATAGCAACAACGGCTGCCATTTCACGCGTTACCTCGTCGCTAGGCTGGAACCGGTTGTCCCATCCGGACATAAGCTGATGTGCCATAATCGTTTGAACATCATCTTTCGCCCAATCGGATACAAGGTCTAAGTCTTTAATGGTTGGCGCTTGCCCGCCGGCTTGAATGCCCAGCGCTTTGACCATGATGACCGCCATTTGCTCCCTTGTCAGTTTCTCGTCAGGATGAAATTCATCGTTCGTGAAGCCTGTAATAAAGCCTGCTTTATACGCTGCATTCACATAAGGATAGAACCAATCCTGCTGAGAGACGTCTTTGAAGTTAATGATGCTGCTCGTCTTTACGTCTATTCCGAGAACGCCCACTAGAATCTTCGTGAACTCTGCTCTTGTAATCGTGGCTTGCGGATTAAATTTCCCATTGCTGCCGTCAATAAATGCTTTCTGAGAGGCTTCTGTACTGGCCTCCAATGCCCAATTTGAAATGGCATGGGTGTCTGCATACAGATTTTTCAGATCGAACGGCTTCGCCGTCTCCTGCTGACCTACAGAATAGGAAACAAAATTCGTGAAATGATTTGTTTTAATGATAAGATCGTTGTCTTTTACAAATGCATAGGTAATTTTTTCATTCCCTTTTACAGCCTCGGCACCTTTGGCTTCCGACTCATAAATCTCAATCGGTGTAAAGGTATTCCCTTCGATAAATCCAACACTTTGATCTTTAGCACCTTTGATGACAAAAGTAAGCGGCTTATCGAAAATAACGGATTGATTCGCATTCCCCATGGCAAAAGCATGAACCAGCTTAATAGGGTTCGTACTTCCAACGCTTAGACTGCTTTGGACAAGTTGAATAAGATTGGTATCGTCGGTACTTAAGGAAGTTAGGAACTCTACGTTGCGATCTCCCGACTTCAACGCCGTACCCTTATCAATTGAAACGGTGATATCGCCTTTAGTAGCGGTGATTTGTGGAATGTTGTCTTGAACAGCCTCTAAATTTAGAATGACTTTTGCCTTCACATTAGGAATGTTAACCAAGATCTGTTCTTTGTCTTTCATTTCCTTCGTAATGTTCAAGGTGTAATCTTTATCCAGATTATCAGGGATTTCGATGACTTGTTTTTTGTCATTCGGAATAATGCCTCCAGATGGCCCTGTTAACGGTGTATCAGGAAGTGCAACTCCTAAATCTACACCCAGATTTGTTGTGTAACGCCATTGGATCTTGTCACCCTGCTTTAAGACATACGAACTAGCTCCATAACCTGGGTAAGTACCATTTACACTGTACATCCATCCACTGCCACTGCCATGGTCGAACTCACCATCGCCATCAATAGATTCGACATAGATACTATTATATTTTTTATACCATTTAGATATATAGCTAATTCCACGACTGTTTAGTTCTCTCTGGAACACGCTCCAAACCGAATCCCCAGACTTTAGTTCAACATTCGATTCAGATATTACATAACCTTTGTTAATCGTAAGCTTATCTACAGATAAGCTTACTTGTGCAGTTGTTGGTGGATTCGTTCCTCCAGGACCGCCTGGCGTCACAACAACCGTACTTGTGGAGAAAGCGATAAAATCGGTAAAATGCTTCGTTTTGACAATCAGATCGTTGCCGCTGTCATAGGCATACTCATTTTTTTCGCTGGCTTTACCTGCCTCGTCGTTTCCAAACTTCTGAATCGAGTTCAGTGATCCATTCTGGATAAAGGCAGCATCTTTGCCTTTCATGCCAGTGAAAGTCAAAGTGACAAATTGATTAAACTCTACTCGGTTAGTACCGCCAAGCGTGATGGCCTGATGAACGGTATCCAGTTTCTTGCCGTTCGCAATGATTGTGTTTATTTTATCTTTTAATGAAGAACTCGTTGCATCATTGGTTGTAATTAACTCCAATCCAGAAGAATCCCCGCTAATAATTTGGGCTCCCTTAGGAATGACCATGGAGATGCTGCCTTTGACAGCCTCAATTTGAGGCAAGCTGCTGTTCGAAGGCAAATTGACTTGAATTTTCGAAAGATTATTGCTAGGAATTACTATCGTTATTTCTTTATTTGCATCGGCATTCGTTACAGGAACGATGTAGTCTTTATTGTCGGTCGGGATCTCAATCTTAGGGGTATCGCCGCTCGGTAACGGGAGCTCATTTTCGCCTAAAGTAGGGACATCCGTCATATCATACAGACGATTGTTTCTATTCACGAATCGATCATAGGCTACTAATGCATATGTGCCTTGATCCGTAGCCATGCCATCGACGGCTCCCGATTTAATATGCTTAAAGCCGCCATCCGCTGCTGCAAATGACATTAAGGCATCTAGAGCAGATTTTCCTTTTTTAATAAATCTCTCATCGGTGTTTGGATCTATGCCTAACGCAGTTAACGCGGTAATGACTTGCGCGATGCTTTCACTGCTTTCGCCAAATCCGCCATCTTCGCCCTGCGTTTTTGACAACCAAGCAACTGCACGCTCTCCGGCGCTTTTTACGTCTTGTCTTGTAGAATAATAAGGTGCAAGAGCTTGCAGTGCCATTGACGTTATATCGACATCAGTTTTACCTGGTTCTAACGACCATCCGGCGGCTTTGCTTGTTCCTTTATTTACTTCTTTTTCTAAAATAGAATCGATCAGCTTATCTCTTGTAACTTGTTTTTTCCCTGCCTGTACGACCGGAATAACAAAGTTTTTGGTATCAAACGCAATGAGGGCGAAAATAGGGCCATTTATGCCTTGCTTATTGACATAATCATAATCCGAAAGTGCCTGCGTAAGATCATAGCCCCCGACTTTTTTTGGATTTTTTCCAATAGAAGCTAGGCCAAGAATCGCTCTTGAGTGCTCTGTTCCTTTTGATTTATCCAAAACTCCTGAGTTTTCAGCCATTAAATATTTTACTTCTTGTTCTACATTATTGTAATAAGACTGGTAATAGCCATCCGGGACGGAATAATTGGCCCTTGCCAAGGAAAGGACGGACCATTCCCCGCCACCTGTACCAAAAACCGGTTTATCTACCGTTTTCACAATATAGGCTAGATTCTTATTTAAAAGTTGTTTCGGGTTGCTTACCGTATTAGCTTTGTAAGTAATCGTAAACGATTGCTCAGCTGTATTCCCGGAGGCATCAGTGGCAGAAACAGTGATTGTGTTTGCTCCAGCTGTAAGAACAACGTTGTATTTTTCATCAGCCTTAGGGATTACTGTCCCGTTTAGCTTTACTACCGTTGTGATTACTCCAGGTCTATTATCGGATACTTGGACTCCGAAGCTTAGATTTGGCTGGGATACTTCTTGGTTATTCGTTAGACCGGTTACGGTTATGCTTGGTTTTTCTGTATCTTCTACTACAGGTTGATAAGTTACTATATAAGTTTGTTCTGTTGTATTACCAGATGCATCCGTCGCTTTTACAGAGATTGTGTTTGCTCCGGCGTTAAGAACAATGTTGTATTTATTATCAACCTTGGGAATGACTGACCCGTTCAGCTTCACTTCCGGTGTGATAACTTCAGAGCTGTTATCTGTCACGTCAACACTAAAGCTTAGGCTTGGCTGGGATACTTCTTGGTTATTCGTTAGGCCACTGATAATTAATTTCGGTTTTTCTGTATCAACAAATGTAACTGTATAGGTCTGCTCCGCCGTATTGCCAGAAGTATCAATTGCGGTAACAGTAATTGTGTTTGCTCCAACACGAAGAACAGCTTTGTATACTCCATCTACTACGTTGACGACATTTCCGTTTAGCTTTACTACCGTTGTGATTACTCCAGGTCGATTATCGGTTACTTGAACTCCAAAGTTCAGAGTTGGCTCTGAAAATTCTTGGTTATTCGTTAGGCCGGTTACGCTTATGCTTGGTTTTTCTGTATCAACAACAAATGTAACTGTATAAATCTGCTCCGCCGTATTGCCAGAAGAATCTGTTGCAGTAACAGTAATTGTATTTGCTCCAACACGAAGAGCAGCTTTGTATACTCCATCTACTACGTTGACAACATTTCCGTTTAGCTTAACTACCGTTGTGATTACTCCAGGTCGGTTATCGGTTACTTGAACTCCAAAGTTCAGATTTGGCTGGGATACTTCTTGGTTATTCGTTAGACCGGTTACGGTGATGCTTGGTTTTTCTGTATCAACATCCGTCATGTCATACAGACGGTTGCTTCCATTCACGAATCGATCATAGGCTACAAGTGCATACGTGCCTTGATCAGTTGCCATAGAATCTACTTTTCCTGTTTTAACATGCTTAAAGCCGCCTTCGGCTACGGCAAATGACATTAAAGCATCCAAAGCGGATTTACCATTTTTAATAAATCTTAAGTCTGTGTTTGAATCTATACCGATTGCCGATAATGCGGTTACCACCTGTGACAGACTCTCGCTGCTTGTACTTCCGAAGCTTGTATAGCTTCCTTCACTATTTTGAGTTTTGGAAAGCCAACTAACAGCTCTAGCTAGTGCTGCTTTGACATCTTCTTTCGTCTGAGCATACGGAGCAAGTGCTTGCATCGTCATTGAAGTGAGATCGACATCAGGTTTACCACCAGGAGAAAGTCCCCAGCCTCCTTGATCGGCGTTACCTTTGTTTGATTCTCCATCTATCAAATACTTAATGAGATTATCTCTAGTAGTTTGTACTTTTCCTTCTGCAGCTGAGGGAATTATGTAGTTCTTAGAATCGAATGCAAGAAGAGCGAAGATTGGACCATTCATGCCTTGTTTAATGACATAATCATAATCCGAAAGTGCCTGTAAAAGATCATAGCCTCCAACATCTTTGGGATCTTTGCCAATCGAAGTTAATCCCAGGATGACTCTTGAATGCTCTGTACCTTTTGTTTTATCCAAAACTCCGGCATTCGCAATCATTTTATCTTTTACTGTACTAGCTACATTGTCATAGTACGATTGATAATAGCCATCAGGTACCGAATAGTTAGCTCTGGCCAATGAAAGAACAGACCATTCTCCGCCGCCAGTTCCAAACTTCGGTTTATCTACCGTTTTTAGAATATAGGCTAAGTTTTTATTCAACTGTTCTTTCGTATTGTTTACAACACTAGCTTTGTACGTTATGGTGAGATTTTGCTCTACCGTATTGCCGAATGCACCTTTGGCAGTGATGGCAATTGTGTTTATTCCTGCGCTTAGAACGACATTGTAAGCTCCGCCTGTCTTCGAGATAACAGTTCCATTCAACTTGACTACGGGTGTAATGACAGCCGAGGTGTTATCCGTCGCTTCCACATTAAAGCTAATGTTAGCCTGGGATACTTCTTGCTTATCCGTTATCCCGGTTACTTTAATTGTCGGTTTAACATTACCGTTCAGACTGGCTACCATGCTATCAATGTCATTCTGCTTGCTTTCCATATTGGTAAGCAACGAATACGCTTGATCATATAGGGATTTAACAACAGCATTAGATAGAATCGCTGCTTTATTCGGATCGCTGTTAATCTCTGCGATCCTAGCCGTCAGTGCATCCTTGTTAGCTGTTTGTATAAAGCCGGGACTCCACTCGTCGCCCCCCAGCGATGCTCCAAAGCCATACACAGTAAACTGAGTCCGCACGACGTCGCCATCATGAGGAATATAGTCGGACATCCCTACATTTGGGAAAGCATTATTTACGGCATACATCCACCCAGACATAGATGTATAATCGAATTCTCCCAGCCACTGCTCATTATTCTTTGTTCCTAATTGAACTCCATCCGCATTCATTTGCTCTTTGATATAATTGGGCACATTTACTTGAGTGCTAGCGTCTTTAATCCTAGATAAGTAAAAACGTTCTTCAATAGTTCCGGTATGCAGTATATTATCCTCACCCAAAACGCGCGTGAGTACAGCTGCTACATTTTCACCTTCGTAAAAAGGAACTTTAACCGGCTCTTTAAAATAACCTTGCCCTAAAGTAAATTTCTCAACGGAAAGCGTTAGATTCCCAACCGGAATGGCCGGTACCGTACTTACAGTCAATGGCTGAGTAGCTCTGACGATTCCCGGTGCTGATTTCGCACGATAATCCGTAACTTCAAGCGAGTAATTTCCTGCACTTACGCCTTTGTCAAATGCAGCTATACCGCTCGGATTCGTTACGATGGCTGTCCCACCGACAGTTACTTTCACACCGCTAGCCGGAGAGTTAATAAATTGGTTATTTGTCCAATCATAAGTGCTCTTCGTTACCGTAACAGAGAAAGGCTGGTTGGCCTTGACATCACCTGGTTGAATCGAAATGGATTGAACCAATTGCGTAGTAAAATCACCGTAATACACACTAACTTGGTCATTGCTTTCTAATTCAAACTGATCCATGCCTACAGCAGGTATGATCCATTGTCCTTGACGCTTGACGGCAAAGTTCCATCCATCATAGCCGTTAAATAGTCCTGCGTGTATTCCATCAATTCCTGTCACATACGGACCATAGGGTGAATTTTCAATGACTAATGGAATTTGGGCTTTGCTTAAATCAGCTTGCAGCGCTTCTAACGCATTTGAACCTTCCGCCACTCCTTCGTGGATAAGACCTTGCGGTCCTTCGACGTGAAGCGCAACTGAAACAGGTCCTTGATTCGCAGCGAAAACTGGATTAGCTGGCGCAATGACGTTGAATAATACAGATAATGTCATTACTAATGCTAAAAAGGACGACATAGCTTTACGATGCAATTTGCTTAACATACTGTTCTTATCTCTCCTTCAAGTTTCTTAAAAAGCAAAAAAAGGCAAACCCCACAGGTGGGGTTTACCTTTGATTCCAACATAAAAAAACTACATGCGTATGCCAAAAATGACATAGCAATGCCAACT
Organism: Paenibacillus sp. FW126-R14; assembly: GCF_058789495.1. Taxonomy (NCBI): domain Bacteria; kingdom Bacillati; phylum Bacillota; class Bacilli; order Caryophanales; family Paenibacillaceae; genus Paenibacillus; species Paenibacillus sp. FW126-R14. Next base: position 255,436 of record NZ_JBYTBS010000004.1, read on the forward strand.
AATTTCTCACCCCCCGGAGAAACAGTGCGACAAGCAAAATAGGCAGGTATCCTGGCTCATGCATCCTCGTAAACTTTTCGCCTTCCCATCCCCTCAAGTGGGGACAGTGGCCTGATAGAAAAGCAACTCCGCATTTACAGTGGCGGGACCGCGCAGGTGTTGCACCTGACTTCCCTTTTAAGCACTTTCGTCTTTGTGATCGATTGTACACCTTATTTGCATTTATTTAGTTATACTGCCCATACTAGCTGTTAATCTTTTATTTGTCCAGTAGATTCATAGGATGATCCTTAACCCATTCGGAGGCAATCAAATATACTTTGTCTTTCATTAAGGGGCTAAATGTTGGATCATTCATAATCTCAAACTGTTTCGGAATGGCATCTGCCAGCATGACAGCGTCAGTTTCAAACCCGCCCGGCAGCTCTCTAAGCCTCCTAACCTTTGCAGCATAAATATTTTTCACAAAGGCAAGATGATCTTTTTCGAAAATCAAATATTGTCCAATCCTTTCAATCGAATCGAGTTCTCCTCCAGCCTCTTCATACATCTCCCTGATCACCGTTTGCAGATCGGTCTCCCCTTCTTCCCTGCTCCCTCCAGGCAATTCCCAACCGCGACAACGATGTTTAACAAGAACCAATTTCCCTTGAAAGAAAGCAAAAATCAGGACACAATTCGCTTCTTCCATTAGACATTCCTTGGATAATAGTATATTTTGATTTGGCAAAGCTCCGGAAAACTCATAAATCACGATGACCACCAACTTACTTTTTGTGAGATACTTTTAAACACTTCTACTAAATAAAAAAAGTATTTGATCCGAAGATCAAATACTGTGCCCAAATTTAAGGCAAAATAGGATATGCTCCCTCGCGGTTCGCTCTCTTAGTAGCTCAAGCCCGGATAAAGTGGGAATTGTGCTGTCAGATCATTTACCATACCGCGCACTTTATTGTGCACCGCTTCATCCGATGGATTTTTCAATGTCAGAGCTATGATTTTGGCAATTGTTTTCATAGCTTCTTGATCCATGCCGCGGGCCGTAACTGCCGGAGTACCGATCCGAACTCCGCTTGTAATCATCGGTTTAGCGGGGTCGAACGGAATCGCGTTTTTGTTCACCGTTACTCCGACTTCATCCAGCAAGTGTTCAGCTTCTTTTCCGCTGATGTTAAGACTGCGCAGGTCGATCAGCATCAGATGGTTATCCGTACCTCCGGATACAAGATCAACACCTTCTGCCAGAAGTTCTTCTGATAATGTTTTGGCGTTATTAATAACATTTTGAGCATACGTTTTAAAAGCCGGTTGGAGCGCTTCGCCAAAAGCAACGGCTTTAGCGGCGATGATATGCATCAAAGGTCCGCCTTGCGTTCCGGGGAATACGGCTTTATCAATCGCTGCAGCCCAAGGCTTGCGGCAAAGAATCATACCGCCGCGGGGGCCGCGAAGCGTTTTATGCGTAGTCGTCGTAACGAAATGGGCGTATGGAACAGGGCTAGGATGTAACCCTGCTGCAACCAGCCCGGCAATGTGAGCCATGTCCACAAAGAACAACGCGCCTACATCATTCGCGATCGAACCTAAAGCTTCGAAATCAATGGTGCGTGGATATGCGCTGGCACCGGCCACGATCATACGGGGCTTATGCTTGAAGGCCAATTTACGAACCTCGTTATAATCGATATACCCATCGCTTTCTCTGACTCCGTAAGGAATAAAGTTATACAAGATACCGGAAGCATTAACGGGACTGCCATGCGTCAAGTGACCGCCATGCGCCAGATTCATGCCAAGAACCGTATCTCCGGGTTGAAGAGCGGCCAAATAAACAGCCAAATTCGCTTGTGCTCCGGAATGCGGCTGCACGTTTGCGTGCTCAGCGCCGAATAATTCTTTTGCACGATCACGCGCGATGTCCTCAACGATATCGACATGCTCGCAGCCACCGTAATAGCGTTTACCTGGGTAGCCTTCTGCATATTTGTTTGTCAAGACTGTTCCCATCGCTTGCAAAACAGCTTCACTAACAAAGTTTTCTGAAGCGATCAATTCGATTTTGTCGCGTTGACGGCCAATCTCCAAATTCATAGCTTCTACAATTTTAGGATCTTGTTGACGTAATTGCTCCACAGTAACTTTCTCCTTAAAATAAGATTGTTTCTATTCGTTTAAAAGCTTTACAGATCTTAGTTTGAATCCGTATGTTTTACACGAGCAATTTTCGTCGCTTCCACCATGTTGCGTAAAGAAGCAACGGTCTCTTCCTGTCCGCGGGTTTTCAGACCGCAATCCGGATTGATCCAGAACAACTTAGGATCCAATACACGCAGAGCGCGTTCGATCATACTCGTCATTTCGTCGATACTCGGAACCCTCGGGCTATGAATATCGTATACCCCTAAACCGATGCCCAGCTTATAAGTATTCAATTCGAAGCTATGAATCAATTCGCCATGGCTGCGGGAAGTCTCAATGGAAATGACATCAGCGTCCATCGCTTCGATTGAATCAATCATGTCATGAAATTCGCAATAGCACATATGCGTATGAATTTGTGTTGTTTCCTGCACTGTGCAGGTTGCGATGCGGAAAGCTTTGACCGCCCATGCGAGATATTCGGCTTGTTCCTCTTCCTTCAGCGGGAGTCCTTCGCGCACGGCAGGTTCGTCGACCTGAATCATGCCGATGCCGGCGTTCTCAAGCGCCTCAACTTCTTGTCTAAGCGCATAAGCGAGTTGGTACGCAATATGTTCGCGCGGGATGTCTTCGCGGACGAACGACCAGTTCATAATTGTGATCGGTCCAGTTAGCATTCCTTTCACCGGACGGCTTGTGCGAGACTGTGCATACTTGGTTTCTTCGACAGTCATCTCTCCCGTGAAAGCGACATCCCCGAAAATTACCGGAGGCTTCACGCAGCGGGATCCGTACGATTGCACCCATCCGTTTTGTGTAAACACAAAGCCGGCAAGCTTTTCACCAAAAAATTCAACCATATCGGTACGCTCAAATTCCCCGTGAACGAGAACGTCTATTCCGATCTCCTCTTGAAGTTTGATCCAGATATCGATTTGCTCCCGAATGAACGCCGCATACTGCTCATGGCTCCACTCGCCTTTACGCCATAATTGTCGCGCTTTGCGAACTTCCGCAGACTGCGGGAAACTTCCGATGGTTGTAGTTGGAAAAAGCGGCAGCTGCCATTTGGCTTGTTGCGCGACATGACGCTCGGCGAAAGGACGGACACGTTCCGGCTGCTGAACGCGAAGTTCAGCGACCTTTTGCTGAATATCGCTACGGTTGCGGGCCTCCGATTGCTGAAGAGCTTGAAGCGCACGATCGCATTTCTCCAATTCCTCTGCGATCCCAGCGCTGCCTGAGGACAATGCTTTCGTAATCAAGACTAACTCATCCAGTTTTTCCTCGGCATAGGCGAGCGCATCTTTCAGTTCAGGAGCAAGCTTCGTCTCCCGCTCTGTCGTTACAGGGACATGTAGCAAGCTGCAAGAAGATTGGACAAGCAGTTGTTCGGTCGATACGAACTGATTGAGTTCTTCCAGCAACGCCAGTTTCCCACGAAGCGATGCTTTCCAGATCCCGCGCCCATCGATCACTCCCGCGCCTAATACTTTGTCTGCCGGGAATCCGAACGTTTTCAACGACTCTAAGTTACCGTTAAGGCCATGGACGAAATCCAGACCAATCCCCTTGACTGGCAGGGAGATAATGTCAGCGTAGCGATCTACAGCTTCAAAATAAGTCTGCAGCACAATATTCAGGTTTGGCACGGATGCGGCAAACGTTTCATAAATCGTTTTAAGTCTCGCAATGTCAGCATCTTTCAGCTTTGTTACAAGAATCGGCTCATCGATTTGAACCCATTGCACGCCTTCTTCAGCAAGCTCTTGAAGAATCTGAACGTACAGCGGAAGCAACCGGTCCAACCAAGCATCTGTTTCCGCTGCACTGTATCCTTTGGATAGCTTCAAGAAAGTTAATGGACCCACGATAACCGGTTTTCCTTCGATACCGAGCTTTTCCTTCGCTTCCCGGTAGGCAGCTAATGGCTTGTTCTCCGTAATGACAGGGGATGCATCTGTCAGTTCAGGTACGATATAGTGATAGTTGGTGTTAAACCATTTCGTCATCTCACTTGCAGCGGCATCCTTTGTACCCCGAGCAACTCCGTAATAGACGGACAAGGGGACAGCACCGCCCTCAAAAGCAAAACGTTTTGGGATAATGCCAAACATGGCGGCAGTATCAAGAATGTGATCATAATAACTAAAATCATTGACAGGAATCAGATCGATCCCCTTCTCCTGCTGCTTGCGCAAATGATTTAAGCGAATCTCCTGCAGCTGCAGCTGAAATTCCGATTCTTCAAGCTTGCCTGCCCAGAAAGCTTCAAGGGCTTTTTTCCATTCCCTATCAGCACCGATACGCGGGTATCCCAAAACACTGCTTCTGACCATCTAAAAAACTCCTCTACAATATGATAAGGAAAAGATATCATAAAGAAGGAGTTATAGAGTAACTGGATTTACCTATATCTAGATATAGGTAATAGCTATAACAAAGGTGTTATTGACATTCTAAGTTTTCAATAAAATATCGCCTCATGAATGTCATACAATACTACCTTTTGCGTAAAATATAGGATACAAGAATGACAGTAGGATTCAACCGAACAAAGAATTGCCGGCAATTAACAAAAGCATAATCCCACTCAGAATGGTCCCGAATTGGCCAACGGTGAAAGAACCAATCCGAATCCCCGCTACTTTTCGGCCGAGAACAACACCGAACCATACCGTAATGAAACTACCGAAAGCGGCGGTTAAGGATATAGCCAGAGGCGATAATCCAAGTAAACCTGCACCCAAGCCATTTGTAATTGCATTTACAGATAGCGCTACCCCCAGAATGAGTGCCTCACCTAAACCAATATCTCCCGATTTATCAACATCTGCCATTTCAGGATTCTTCAGAATTGATTTCATGGAGGCCGCATCATCCATTTCAATAGGTTTAACCTCTTTGGATACAGGTTGCTTCTTTCGTGGGAGGGCTAATAAAATAATGCGGATCCCCACAATAAACAATAGAAATGCACCTGCCAAGACAGGGTAAATACCTGGTAGAACTTGCGAAAGCCAATGTCCAGAAACAATCCCAAACATGCTAAAAAGAAAACAAATAATGGCGATTACGACATTAGAAGAAAAACCAATACGAGTACCACGAATCCCATAAGAGATTCCAACACCTAAATTATCCAAACTTGAAGATACGGCAAATCCCAGGATCAGAAGCCATGCTGTCATTGTATTTCACTCCTCCAACTGTTTACAGTCAGAGTATTGAAGATCCTGCAATAAAGTGCTTTTCCAAATAAAAAAATGTTGAGATTTTTTCAACACTAAGCCATAAGGGGTGAAACCATAGGATGTCCGACAAAAATAGGGAAGAAACGCTGGGACTTACGTTAACCGCTTTATTAAAAGCACGTTCCTTTTCAATGCGGAAACTAAGTTCACTCACGGGGATTGATACAGCTACCATTTCTCGAATCATCAGTGGAAAGCAAAAGGCTAAGCTCAACCATTTGGAAGCCTTTGCCTTCCATCTCGGAGTTCCAACCGCTCAGTTATTTCAAGCTGCAGGATTCGATATCACCATGCCTCAAGCTGAAACGCACTCGGACATATACACGTCCATAAGCAGTGTGCAAAAAATTTTGCAGTCCTCAAATTTAATTGATCATTCGTTCACAGCCGAACTTGTCCAGAAAGAACTGAGCAAGTATGAGCAGTATGCCCTAACAGAAGAAGGACGGCAAATCATCATCGACGACTTCCCTTCCAAAGTGGCAAGCGTCAATGGAGCCGGACCTTTCATTGACGGGCTTAAACAAATGTATCTGCAATTTTGCGAAAATGACAACACCTCAGAGAGACGTGCACTACTCGGCAGCGCACTGCTTTATTTTGTGATGTCCGCCGATCTTATTCCCGATTATGTTTTTCCACTCGGCTATTTGGACGATGCCATTGCCGTGCAATTGGTACTCGATCGTCTAAATCAATCTGACAATTAATTTGATGCAATGAATAAACTTTGTTCAATCCCCTTGCGTCAAAATTTTTATGCAATAAAATAAGTATGAGTATTTATGCTTTACTACGATCAGGGAGACACGGAGAATCATGGAGTTAAAGAACATCGTTGTGCCAAATCATAGAACCAGTGTCCGCTGGCGTTGGCTGAAAAAGACATTTCTTGCAATAGGCGCTTTTGTCATTATATGCTCGGTGCTCCTATTCATGACACCTTGGGGGATTGATCTTCGGACAAATCTTGCCGAGATGGTGATTAATACCCAGCACCGTGAATGGGCATGGGTTTTGGTTGGCGCCAAAAAGCGCGATGATATGGTTGATCAGATGCAGAAGCAAATCGATGTTTGGGGAGTCGACAAGCAGCATGATAGCTTGATCAAGCTGGACAAACGCAAACGAACAGCTAGTGAATTAATAAAGGTCGTTGACATTCAGGATGAAACTCACAAGAATCCTACTTGGCGCGGTAAAAAAATGTATGTTTACGATCCAAGAACAATCCGTCTTGTAACAACTAGCCATAAACAAGAGGGTGAAAAAATAACGGACATGGTCAAACGGACAGGTGCGCTTGCAGGCGTTAATGGCGGAGCGTTCGATGATCCCCAAGGCTTGGGCAATGGCTTTGCGCCGATTGGGTTTCTTATGTCAGGCGGCCAAGTCGTTCTTACGGAATATGACGGCAGCGTCAAGCAGCACGTTGTTGGGTTTACGAAGAACGGAATTTTGAAAATTGGCTTATATTCCATTGATGAGCTGATTAAGGATGGCGTTACCGATGCTGCCTTCTGGAAACCGCGCATTATCGAAGACGGCAAGGGACTCATCACCAGCGGAGACGGCGGGGCGGGACGCGATCCGAGGACGGCCCTTTGCCAGACAGGAAACGGAACGATCATCTTTCTCGTTATTGACGGACGCCAGCCGGGGTACAGCATGGGAGCTACACTAAAAGAAGTGCAAGATATCTTTCTATCGGAGGGATGCCTGAATGCGGGCTTTCTGGATGGAGGGGCCTCATCCGAATTAGTCGCTGACAGCAAACTGCAGACAAAGCCTGCAAGTCGTTACGGCGAACGCCGCTTGCCTGACGGTTTCCTGGTATTGGCGGATCCAAGCAGCTATAAAGCAGACAACATGTGGGAAGGTCTAACGAAGATCGATGCTGGCGGTGCCTATGACAATCCTGGATTCCAGCAGGAGCAAGCTAAGCTGCATGCGAAAGCGGAGCATAACTCCCCACCACCAAAGCCAACAGCAACCCACAAACCACAAGCTGGCAAAGGACTTGATCAGTCCCCAGCAACGACACCAAGAACTTCGTCGCCGAGCCCTGCGCCTACCAAAGGCAAATCGGCAGCTAAACCTACTCCGAGCAGCAGCCCGAGCGAGGAAAAGACAAGCTCTTCGAACAAGAAATAAGGAAAACTAACCAATTAAAAACTGCTTCTCAGTAGATTATCTACTAGGAAGCAGTTTTTTTGTGCTTACTTTTACTTTTGTATTGCCAACGCTCTAAGTATGACAGTTACGGCTTTAGCCCGGGTCGTGTTCGCCTGCGGTCTCACTGTATTATCTTCATATCCATTTACCAATCCTTTGGAAATGGAGGTCTCAAGAGCCGAACGAGCCCAGCCGGATACCAACGAGCGATCCGAATAATCGATGTTCTTGGCAACCGGATCGATCTTTGCCGCACGAATTACGATGGCTGCCATTTGCTCTCTTGTTATGAAATCGTCAGGCCCAAAAGTCTGTTCCGAATAGCCGTTAACAACACCAAGTGCTGCTGCAGTTGCAATCGCGCTTTTTGCCCAATGCGTTGATGTGTCTACAAAACTTTTTCCATCCTGAGCTTTGAGATTCATCGCTTTGACGATGATAGTAACGAATTCCGCTCGCGTAATTTTGTTGTCCGGTTTAAAAGAATTGTCCGGATATCCGTTGATCGCACCTTGTTTCACGAATTCGCGAATGCCGGCTTCGGCCCAATGTCCCTTGATATCGGTAAAACTAGCCCCTTCCGGATTGGCAGCTTTTTTATCGGACATCAGCACAGCAAATTTCGTGAAATGCTTGACAGATCCGGAAGCCGTCCCGCTCGCTGGATCCACTTGCTGATCGTCTAATTGCACCCATGTACGGGTTTGTTCATTGAACCAATATACGCCGACCAGCGACTTCGCAAAGTCCACGGCAGTCTTGTCGAAAGGCAATGTGAGAACAACGGATTTGTTAAAATCGCCATCTTTATCTTTTTTGATTTCGTAGACACCGCTTATTAATTTAAGAGATTTGTCAACAGGCAGCATGGACGTATCGCTTAATTTATCGACAGTCACTTTCGTACTGCCAGTCAGTGCTCCAGCCGGCACTTCGATTTTTGCGCCATTTAAGGTTAACGTTCCGCCCTCAGTCGTAATCGTTCCTGTGTTGGATGGCGCCCCGCCTCCGCCTCCGCTGCTGCCGCTGCTTCCATCATTACTTCCAGTCGCAGGGGTATAGCTGGCAAATTTGGTAAAGTGCTTAGTCCAAACCGCAAGGTCGACGCCGACCTTTATTTTTGCATCTCCACCAGCCGTGATTGTCAAATCTGCCGCTGCTTGACTATCTTCCGAAATCGTGCCGGTAATGGGTGTAAAAACGCCATTTTTCACGTACCCGGCAGATTTATCCCCCTGGTTCGGAAGAAGTAGACGTACCGCTTTGTCGAAAGTCAGCGTAACATCCGGCGAGCCTACTTCAATGACGGCGCTCACGCTGCCACCGCTAATGGCTACGCTGCTGCTGCTCAGTACTTCCGGCAGCTTAATTGTACCATCCCAGCTATCGGGAGCCGTGATTTGGGTGCCTTGTGGAATAGAAACACCAATCGTACCTACAGAAGTGGCTGCTTGCACATCAACCAAAGGCAGCACCGCTTGCTTCGAACTGCCTACCGTGTTCGTTTCCACTTTAATCGACACATTGGCTGCATCGCTTGGAACAGCAATGCTTACAGGCTCAGTGCCTACTTGGATCGATTCGCCTGGAGCCGCTGTTTGCATAGCTGCTCTTTTAACAGCTAGGTTGTATTGCTTTTTTGTCACTCCATCTTGAGCGGTAACTTCGATGGAAACAGCATTAAGACCTTCTTTTAAATCAATATCCTTGCTTGTCATTGCTTCATTATTAATTTTCACAGCTGCCTGAACATCATCCGCAATTGCAGTAACGGTTACGAGGCTAACACGGTTAGCGACACTTGCCGTATAGTCAGTTTGATCAGCCGAGAAATCGATAGGAATGGAGCTCAATTGCAAAGATTTTAAGTTGGCGTTTGTACCTTCTGCCGGTGCTTGCGTTACGGAGAACGCCTTGGATTCTGGCGCATCAATACCGCCAACAAAGGCCGTATAATTACCATTTTCCAAGGTGTACGGACCAAATGAATAATTGCCGCTCACTGCCGCTTTAACTTGATCCGCCACAAGATTACGGCTGTAGCTGTCAACTATGCGCAGCGTAAGAGCTTTTCCAGCATAGGAGGTATTGCCTCCTGTAACTGTCACCTGATTGTTGTTTACAGAGACAACTACATGATAGTTATCCGCAGCAGCATACGCAGGAATAAGCGCGAAAACTAATGTTAGTGCCAAAAGTAGGCCAAACAGTTTATTTTTGAACATAAATTCTCCAGTCTTTTTGTATTTCTAATCCAATCTTCATAGATTTCATAGAGGAGCTCTCAGAGCCCCTCTATGAATGATCACTATTTGGCAGCAGGCGTTATAACGGCATCTTGTGGTTGTGCTTTAGCCACTTGATTTTGAAGATCATCCCAGACCAGTACTTTAACTGTGTAATTTTTGAATGCCGGCAGGTTGAATTGTGCCGTAACTTCTTGAGCGCCCTGGATATCATTTTTAATGGACACGAGCTGAACCGGAGTTGTGCCATCCATTAATTGGAAGATAACAGTAGCTTGTTCAGATACGTTCAACAGATCTTGAACGGTCGCTGACACCGTCGCTGAAAGCCCCGTTACCGAAACATTCGGTGTGCTGATGCTGTACCCGTACGTATCCTCATTCTTCACAATACCGAACTGATCGATAATGAACGGAACGCCGTTATTGATATTTTTATCGATTTCATAGCTTACAGCCTTCATCTTGTTGCCATCGATTGTGACACCGACGAAATTCTGTACTTGCCCACGCGCTTTAGTCGTTGTATCCCCATACTTCTTCGCATGGTTCTCTTCCGATCTCTCGAATAGATTCAAATACGCTTCGTCCAATTTGGTATTCTTGAAATATACCTTTGCACCGGCTGCGGCTGGAATTAAATAAATAGTGCCATCTGGTTTTACGGCATATTCAATTGTTTGACCGTTCAATATTTCTGTTATTTTCTCCACATTTTCTGCAGTACCATCTTTCAAGATCGGCTTTGTACGTGCATAGATGTGGTCATGTCCTTGGAAAACGAAATCGATGCCCAGTTCGTTCATCAGCGGGGCAATTTTGTTTCTCTCGCCCTTAGCTCCGCTAATATCGCTGTCTGTCGCATGGTTTGCAGTTGTGTACGGACCTTTGTGGATATTAACTAAAATCCATTGTGCTCCTGCCGCTTTAGCAGCTTGTACATCTTGCTTCATCCACTCAACCTGAGCGTCCGAAAAATTATCGTATACTGTGGATTTATTTTTCTCATTCGAATTCAACACGATCACATGAGCGTTGCTGTAGTCGTACGAGTAGTACGCTCCTGTTGAAGTATCTGAGTTCTCTACTTTCTTAATATTAAAATGTTCAAAGAAGGCATTGCCGGATTCTTCATGATTGCCTGCTGCCGGTACAATCGTCGTGTTCAGCAGGCTTTGCTGCGAATGACCAAGCAGCCAATTCCATTCTTGCTCCGTCGTGCCGTGTTCTACGACATCGCCATTATGAAGGACAAATTTGGCATTCGGCACCGTTGCCAGCGCTTTGGACAGCGTCGCAGCGGAAATGGCCGCCTCTTCTTCGTCCTGTGCTTGCGTATCCGTCAAATCGATGAAGGAAAACGCTCCGCTTGTCGGTGCGGTCAGGAATGTACCTGTGTCGCTCCAAAGATTCAACTTCTTATCGCCGACCCGGAAGAAATAGGTCGTATTCGCTTTCAAGCCTGTTGCTTCGGCTTTATGTACATTTTCTTGTGCGGAATTCGTCGCTTTGGACGAACGGCCCGTAAATGCGGTTGCTTTGGTAAAATCAGGTGCAGCACCTGTTTTTTCTACTACTTGCAAGTCGCTGTCTGTTGATTCAAGTGATGTATACCAAGCAAAGCCTTTCGAGCTGGTCGGGTCTCCGTTGAAGGTTACCGTTACCTTGCTTACACTTGCCACAACTGGAGCATCAGCAACAGCAACAAGTTTCATATCGAAATAGAGATCAGAACTGCCGTCACTTTGCTGATGAACTTCAACCGCAAGCTCATTATCGCCATCATGAAGATTCGTTTTTAGTGCTTCTGTAAGATCAACCGTATCGTAAATAACAGGAAGGTCTTTATTGGAAGTTGCCTTCGTTGTATATGTAATTTCGCCATCCGGCATGCCGAAGCGAGTAATTTCCGTTCCATTCACATAGAGAACTGCACCGTCATCGATTGCAAACGTACCGAGTATTTGACTATATGTATCAATCTTGCTTTTATCTACATTCAATACTTTGCGGAAATAGGTAGTCGGATATTTTTTGCTTTTATTTGAACCGTAATCTACTGTCGTTTTCAACGGCCCGAACAGTGTGGTCGTCACTCCGGTTCCATTATCCTTATATCCGAAAGGGGCGCTGCCAGAACTCCATGCCGTGTCATCATACGTGGATCGCCATACTGTACCTTGATCCATACCTTTGTCATAATACTTCCATTCCGAATTACCTTGCAGCAAAATAACCGGATCTGTCGACTCAGCCTTTACGGATGCCGGAACAGTTACACCTAGCATCCCAATCAATAATGCAAAACATAACAAAACGGATAATGCTCTTTTGATAACGATGTTCATCCTAATCTCCTTTGTAAATGTATTTACTGCTCTTAAAAGCATTGAGAACCTCATTGTATCAATAGATTGTCAACCAGACGTTTACCATAGGTAAATATTATGTAAACAAAACAGGAGCGATTTTCCAAATGCGCAAAAAAAACTGCTTCTCAGTAGATCATCTACTAAAGAAGCAGCTTTGCTTTGCATAGGTTTACTTTTGTAATGCCAACGCTCTAAGTATGACAGTTACAGCTTCGGCCCGGGTCGTGTTCGCCTGCGGTCTCACTGTATTGTCTTCATATCCATTAACCAATCCTTTGGCAATGGCGGTCTCAAGTGCCGAATGAGCCCAGTCGGATACCAACGAACGATCCGAAAAATCGATATTCTTGGCAACCGGATCCATCTTTGCCGCTCGAATGACGATGGCTGCCATTTGCTCTCTTGTTATGAAATCGTCAGGCCCAAAAGTCTGTTCCGAATAGCCGTTAACAACACCAAGTGCTGCTGCAGTTGAAATCGCGCTTTTTGCCCAATGCGTTGATGTGTCTACAAAACTTTTGCCATCCTGAGCTTTGAGATTCAACGCTTTGACAATTACGGTAACGAATTCAGCTCGCGTAATTTTGTTGTCCGGTTTAAAGGAGTTGTCCGGATACCCGTTGATCGCACCTTGTTTAACGAATTCGCGAATGCTGGCCTCGGCCCAATGTCCCTTGATATCGGTAAAACTAGCACCATCCTGATCGACAGCCTTTTTGTCGGACATCAGCACAGCAAATTTCGTGAAATGCTTGACAAATCCGGAAGCCGTCCCGCTCGCTTGATCTACTTGCTGATCGTCCAGTTGTACCCAGGTACGGGCTTGTTCATTGAACCAATATACGCCTACTAGCGACTTCGTAAAATCCACGGCAGTCTTGTCGAAAGGCAATGTGATGACAACGGATTTGTTAAAATCACCTTCACTGTCTTTTTTGATTTCGTAGACACCGCTTATTAATTTAAGAGACGCGTCAACAGGCAGCATGGACGTATCACTTAGTTTATCCACGGTCACTTTCGTGCTGCCAGTTAGCGCTCCAGCCGGCACTTCGATTTTGGCGCCATTTAAGGTTAACGTTCCGCCCTCAGTCGTAATCGTTCCTTCGTTGGATGGTGCCCCGCCTCCGCCTCCGCTGCTTCCACTGCTTGTATCATCGCTTTTAGTAACAATCGTATAGCTGGCTGCTGCTGCATTTGTCGTAGATTGAGGCACTTTGGAGTCAATAAGCATAATATCTTTCAAAGCGATGTTGGCAGCACCGTTACCCGTCTTCGTGAAGGTAAAGGTTGCCAAATCCAAAGATCCGTTATCGCCCGCCACGTTCCCTGACTTGGTATGGGCAAAGACCAAATGCGTTCCGCCCGCCTCGGAAAATATAACTGGTGCACGAAAGCCAACCGTGGATGTCGATTCGCTCCCCAGCTTGAACTTTAATTGACTGGGATCAAAGTAAAGTGAAAACTGATAGGCATACAAATCTTGGAGATTGCTGCCCTTTACGGTAATTGTGAAGTCTTCGCCAACGTTCAGGACATTCTTGGAAGCTTCAATAGAAACCGACGGTGAAGTCGTTGCCGCCATAATATGTTGTGGCACCAGCATGATTAACATCACTAGCATCATTAATAGAGTTCGTTTTTTACGCCGCATATCCAGGTTCGTCCCTTCTCATATAATGAATCGGATGACATTGTCCTCCTTGCCGGTTATTTCTAAGGCAGCGCTGGGACACTTTTCGGAGCTACCCGGTTATGCGTGGCTTGCTCATAGGAATAGCCGAGTTTGATTAGCTGACCTTCCTCGTAAGGTCTGGCAAGCATCTCGATGGCAATCGGCGTTCCGTTGGCTACGTATCCGGCCGGTACGCTGATCGCCGGGAAGCCGGAGAACGGACTCAAACGATTGGCGTTACCACCGCTCGTAGGCGTCGTTGTAGCTGGATAGAGCAAGACATCAAGATTATTGTCGGCCATCAGACCAAGCAGCGATTGCTGAGTGAGACGCGTCCTGAATAACAGAATATCTTTATAGTCCTGGTTCGTATCGAGCGGGGCCACATTGTTTCTCGTGGTTAATGTACTTTTCAGCGAAGCTAAGAAATCCGTTTGCGAATTGACGATATCTGTAAGTGAATGATAGCGAACCGAGTTCGGATCGACCAAGCGTGGGTTTGACAAATAGTCATTCAAGTTATATTTGAACTCGTAGGCGCTTAAGCTCGAATAACCCACTATCGTGTCTGCATTAGGAATGTACACATTCGTGACAACCGCGCCTTGTTCGCGCATACTATCAGCCGCTTTGTTCAGCAGGCCAAGCACTTCTTTGTTGGTTCCTATTATGGATGAATTGGCGACAAGCCCGATCCGTGCGCCTTTTAGCCCGTCTTTAACCAAATAATTCGTATAGCTGGTCGGCTTTTTGCCAATGCTGCCCGCTGTAACAATATCATTAGGATCATAACCGCTAACCGTGTCAAGCATGATAGCCGCATCCGCTACTGTCCTGGTCATCGGACCGCCAACATCTTGAGACAGGGCCAAAGGAATGATGCCGTCTCGGCTAGTCAATCCGATCGTAGGTCTAATCCCAACGATGCTGTTGTAGGAGGAAGGAATTCGGATCGAACCGCCCGTATCCGTACCCAGACCTGCAACCCCGAAATTAGAAGCAATGGATGCGCCTGTTCCACCGCTGGAACCGCCCGGATTTTGGGTCAATACGTATGGATTTTTCGTTTGGCCTCCCAGTGAACTATTCGTGTCTGTATTAATGGCAAATTCACTCAAATTGGCTTTGGCCAAAATGATGGCTCCTGCATCCTTTAACTTTTTAACCATAAAAGAATCGCTTACCGTCTGGTTATCTTTCAGACATGTGCATCCGGCGCTTGTAGGCATGTCGATTGTGTCATAATTATCCTTCACAATGATTGGGATTCCGTGCAGCAGGCCGCGCGGACCTTTGTCATTGCGCTCTTGATCCAGACTGGCTGCAATCGCTAAGGCATTTGAATTGATCGTAATGAGAGATTTAATCGTCGGTCCCTGCTTGTCGTATGCGGCAATCCGATCCAAATACATCTGAACGAGCTGAACCGAGGTCAGCTTACCGGCCGCCATTGCATTCTGAATGCCCATAATATCAGCTTCCAGCAGTTGGAACGGCTGTCCGTTTTCGTAAAGAATTTTTTTGCCGAGATAAGCAAGATCGGAAATATTAATAATGCCGTCATTATTGAAATCTGCGGATGAAACCAAGCCCCAATCTGAATTGTTGGAATCAAACCCAAAATAATTCATCAATAAAGCGAGGTCGCCGACATCTAACACATTATTGCCGTTAAGATCGCCTGGGATCAGGCTGGAAATTTGGAGCGGAATGGAAGCTGCCTGTGTCAGCAAGGTGCTGCCGTCGGAGAGCCCCAGCTCTACGGAACCGGTGATTCCGCTAAGGCTAGTCGCCGTCTTGGCTTTGAAAGCCATTGTAAGTACGGGATCGTTTGTAGTCAGCCCTCCTGCAGAATCGGTGACAAGAACACTCACTTTGCCTGGCTCGTTATTTTCACCGACGATGCTCAGACTGGATTTGGCCGATGTCGTTTTTATGTATTCAAATGATGTCTGATCGTATACAAACACAAACTTACCCACTGACGCATTGTTCGGTGCTCCGACTAGAGAAACATTCACGTATACTTGGTCGCTTACGCTAATGGAAGCTGGACCTGACAGTTGAACTGTCGCTGTAGACGGATTGGTGACTGTAGAAGCGCTGGCAAGAGAAACTCCAAGTGGATTGATTAAGACCAGGACATTCATCGTGATACTGAAGAGCAGTAATATTGCAATTTTTGAAAAGAATCTATGAAATGATTTATTCATGACTTCCTCCTTGTAAATAAATATGACATGTTATTAGGGAATACAATGAGTTATCAATCGAAATAAATAAAAAAGTGACTTGTAATGTTA